>CADCCU010000004.1 GCA_902800015.1 uncultured Ureaplasma sp.
TATTTTATTTGGAATAGTTTGATTGTGATTCTTCATTATGTTTTTGAAATGAATTACTATTGCTTTTGATGCACTGTGCAAAATAAAATTCTTCAAGTTTTTTATTTACAATTATGATCATAAAAGTTATTTAATTTATCTAGGACATACATTTATTAATGCAATGTTAATATTTACATTAAGCAAAGTAAATGCTTTAGATTTCTTACTAGACTATCAAGTTGTATATTTTTTAATAGCAATTGTTCTATTATATCCATTATCTTTACTATCTGGATATGTGTTTTATCCACTTGAACTTGTTGCTACTAAGTTAAATAAATTAATACTTAGTTCAAAAAATAAATCTAAAAATTAATCAAAATAAAATCAATAAATACCCTTTGTAAAAAAATATGTGCTCATCGTGGACACATATTTTTTAAGTATTTAAGTATTGGAATAAAATTATTTTTTATTTGCAGATTGAACTTGTTTTACAAGTTTTTCAAATTCTTTAGGTTGGTTAATTGCAAGTTCAGATAACATTTTACGGTTAATAGAAATTTTTTGTTTCTTTAAACCGTTCATGAACTTAGAATATGTAATACCATATGGGCGGCAAGCAGCATTAATTCTTGCTATTCATAGTTTTCTAAAATCACGTTTTTTATTCTTACGATCGCGGTAAGCATATTCATTAGATTGAATATATGTTTGGTGAGCAATCTTATAAGAAGTGTGTCTAGTTCCTCATGAACCTTCCACTCTTTCTTTCATTGCGTTTCTACGTTTTCTTGTAGCTGATCCATTTGTAGCTCTCATTATCTATTGCCTCCTATAAAGCTTGCTTTAGTGGTTTTAATGATGAACCATTAAAAACTGCATCTTTCTTTAAATGTCTTTTTTGCTTAGTTGACTTGTTGTGTGCTAAGTGTGAACGGTTTGAGTGTTTTCTAACTACTTTACCTGTTCCTGTGACTTTAACTCGCTTAGAGAAAGCGCGTTTTGTTTTATGTTTAATTTTCTTTGCCATATTTATTCTCCTTACTTGTTTTTAACAATAATAGCTTCATATAATACCGGAGTCACTTTCTTTAAAGGTGTTTGAACTTTACCAATATCACCAATTAAGTTTAAGAATTTTTTATATGTCTCCTCAATTAATTCGGATTTAAAACCAATTCGTCCATATGCTTTAATCTTGAATTTTACTTGATCGCCATCATTTAATCAGTTAATTGCGTTTTTTGCCATTCACTTTAAATCATTTTCAGCAATCTGCGGTCTAACTTTAATCTCTTTTACTTTAGTAACTGATTGTTTTTTCTTACTCATTCGTTCTTTAACTTTTTGCTCATAAAGCATTTTACCGTAATCAGCAATTTTTGCAATTGCTTGTTGGTTTTTACTTTGATTGCTTGGAACGATTAAGACTAAGTCATAACCTCTTTCTTCAGCTTCAGCTAGGGCTTCATTTCTTGATAATACGCCTAGCTTTTGCCCAGTTTCATCAATGACAATCATTGATTTTTCACGAATTTGTTGGTTTATTAATTTATTTTGTTGCATCTATTATGTTTAAGCTTATTTCCTTTTTAATATGAATTTGTTTGTTATAAAAAAATATTGTGTACTAAGTCATAGTAACACAATATTAGATTTACATCTAAAGCTGATAACCCAAATCTATTTTAGAAATCAGGTGAGTGTTAACTACTTTCTTTATAACATGTTACATTATAACTATATTTTCACAAAATATAAAAATATAATGTTTATATGGCTAAAAACCTTAATAATTATTCATTTACAATTATTACCCCTGCATATAATACAGAAAAACACATTGAAACATGTATTAGGGCAGTTATTAATTCAAAATATGATCTAAATAAAGTTGAACATATCATTGTTGATGATGGCTCTACAGATAATACATGTGAAATTGTAAAGAAATATGCAGATAAATTTCCGCATATAAAACTATATAGAAAACCAAACTCTAACTGGGGCGGTGTTATGAATTATGTTCGCCATAATGAGTTAGTTCATAACGACTATGTGACAATTTGTGACTCAGATGATGCAATTATGCCAAAGGCATTTTTATATGTGAATAAATTTTCTAAAAATGAAGATTTAATTTTTGGTAATTTTTATAAATGAAATGGCAAACATTTTAAGTTTCCCGCTCATTCATATTATTACTTATTTAAGAGATTGCCTTATTCAAAGAAAACAAATAAAAAGATCCCCCCATTTCTATGAATGACTCATGGTACTTATTGTAAAAAAAGTATTTTTTACAAAATGAATAATTTAAAAGAAAAAGTGTCATACCAAGATAATATATTGATTATGGAATGGTTTAAAGATGCTAACACTATTCGATATATTAATAAAGGTCTTGAAAAGTATTTTGAATCTCGTCCTGGAAATTCATCTCATTTTATAAATAATGAAAAAAGCATACTTTTGCAATTAGAAAACTTAAAATTATTAGAGAAAAGTAACCTACCTGAACCATTAGTTAATATTTTGATTTATTTCCGTGCATTAAGAAAATATTGTCAAAAAAACAAAATAGTATTTACATTTAAAAATAAACCTAAATTTAACAACGCTACTTTCTTAATGCGAATATTAATGTGTATTACCTACTATTGTTCTGGTGTAAGAAAGCTTATAAAAATAGAAAAATAAAATTATCTTGATAATCATAAGGTAATACATGCTCTCTATTAAATAATTTTCTCTAGTTAAAGTATTTGTTGAAATATTATGTATACATAATATTATGGAGGAAATATATGAGAAAATTTTTTAGCGAATTTAAAAAATTCATTTCACGAGGTAATATTTTAGATTTAGCTGTGGCTGTTATTATTGGTGGCGCTTTTACAGCAATTATAACTGCTCTTACCAGTAAAATTCTTACACCTTGCATCAATGGAATCATTTATGCATGTACAGGTGGAAAAGATGTTACCAGTATTTACACGTTCTTAGTTAAAATTTACGATGTAAATGGTGTTGTTGATTTATCAAAATCTATTTATATTGATTGAGGAGCATTTGTTAGTGCAATAATTAACTTCTTCTTAATTGCGTTTATCTTATTCTTAATTGTTAAAGGAATAAATAAATCAAATGAACTGTTAACAAAGACAACAGATAAAATCCAGAAAACAATTCCAAATCATGAAGAAAAGAAAATGCTTAAAAAGGAAGGAATTAATTTAAAAGACAAAGTTGCAGTAAAACAATGACTTGAAAACAAACATCGAATTGAAAACGAAAAATTACAACAAGAGAAAGCAATTGCCGAAGCAAATAAACCTGAAAATATTTTAAAAGAAATTCGTGATCTATTGAAATCACAACAAATTAAAAAAGAACATATTGATAACTTATAACAATAAATTAATTATGATAAGCTTTGCTTATATATTTATTTAATTAGTTATAATTATTTTACTATTATGTCACAAAAAATAAGGGATTCTAAATTAAAAGTTTCAACATTAGATGATCTTACAATCACTGGATTTGAAAATACAAGCAATAATAAGTCTTTTCTTGACAAAAAGAAATTTATCATTATTAGTTTTTGCATTATCATTTCTATTATTTTAATCATATTAACTCTTCTTTATGCTTTAAAAATTGATTTTGCTAATTTTTTTAGAGACGTTCATCAAGCAATCAATAATAATAGTTTGGCTCCATTATGATTGACATTATTGGTTTTGTATATCCCATTTAAACTTTATTCTCAAGTTACCATCTACATCGTACGAATTAGACGATTAGGTATAAAGGTTAAATTTTGAGAATCGTTATTGTATACGCTTACTGTTAGTTTTTTAACTGCTATTAGTCCTGCTAACTTCCTAGTTGACTCTTACAATGCTTTTTGATTAAAAACAAGAAATATTGAAATGTACAAAGTTAGTGCTATTACTATTTGCACAATGTTAACAGCGCATGCTATGCAAATCCTGGTAACAATTCCTTCATACATTATTGTTTGCATAAATTACAATTTATTTATTAATTCAGGTGTTGAAACTGCTTCATGAATTTTCTGATTTGTTACAGTTGGATTAATCGTTGATTTATGCTCTTTATTTGTTTTAATTATCACAGGAACAAGTAGACATGTTCACTTATGAATATCTTTATTATGAAACAAAATTAAAAAAACATTACATATGCCTTATTTACCTAAACACCATGTTGTTTTTCGTTATGTAAGTCAGGCAATAATGAAAAAAGAATTTAAAAGACTATTTGCTGATTTAAAAATAACAATTTATTGTGTAATCGTTTGCATAATAAATGAAATTTTCTTTTATTCCACTGCTGTATTTGCTTTAAAATTTATTTTGCCAAAAGATGCTCATATGAGTATCTTTGGGGTATTCAACTCTGCTAACGTTGCTATTACTGCCAACAAATTCATTCCTATTCCAGGTGGTGAATATACTTCAGAACAATTTTTATCAGTATTTTGTCAAGTATTAGGAAAAATTGATCGTACACCAGCAGAAATTGAAAATTATGTAAACAACAGTGTATTGGTTTGAAGGTTTGATACAACATATTTGTTATCAATGATTGGATTCTTTGGCTTCGTTGTTTATTTAGCGAACTATATAGCAAGAATAGTTGCATTGAATAAAATGATCCGCCAAAAGAAAATGTCGGAACAAAAATATAAAGTTTCACCTCAAAACTTACAGAAAGGTAACCAACAAAATAATATGAAAGAAATAAAAATTAGAACAAGATATGCACCATCACCAACAGGATATTTCCATATTGGTGGTGCAAGAACTGCATTATTTAATTATTTATATGCAAAGCATATGCATGGTGACTTCATTGTTCGTATTGAAGACACTGATTTTGAACGTAATGTTGAAGGTGGAACTGAATCACAATTAGAAAATCTAAAATGAATGGGAATTCAGCCTGATGAATCACCATTAAACCCAAAACAATATGGTCCATATGTTCAATCACAAAAATTAGATCGTTATCAACAATTAGTTGTCAAATTGATTGGCGAAGGCAAAGCATATTATTGTTTTTGCACTCCAGAACAATTAGAAGCTGACCGTCAATTAGCATTAAAAAATCACCAAACACCTAAGTATAACCGTCGTTGCTTGAATCTTACTGAACAAGAGATAAAAGAAAAACTAAAAAATAATCATAATGTTGCTATTAGATTAAAAATGGAAGATAATGTAAACATTGAATGAGATGATTTAGTTCGTGGACACATGTGTGTACCAACTAGCGCATTAACAGATCCTGTAATTTTAAAATCAAATGGCTATCCAATGTACAACTTTGCTGTAGTTGTTGATGATTATGATATGAAAATTACTCACATTTTAAGAGGTGAAGAACATTTATCAAATACGCCATATCAAATTGCAATCAAAAAAGCTTTAGGATTTGATAATCAAGATATTAAATATGGTCATTTATCAATTATTACAGATGAAACTGGTAAAAAGCTTTCTAAACGTAATAAAGAATTAAAACAATTTATTGAAGACTACCGTAATATGGGCGTACCTGCTGAAGCTTTAAATAACTTTTTGGCTTTATTAGGTTGAAGTTCAAAAACAAATAAAGAAGTTTTACCAATAAATGAATTAATTAAAGAATTTGATTTTGATCGAATTTCTAAAGCACCTGCATTCTTTGATTTCAAAAAGTTATTGTGAATGTCAAATCAATACATTAAAGCAATGCCTTTAACAAATTATTTAAAATTTGTTAAAAAATATTTAAATGTTGATTTATCTAAAATCTGTGATGAAAAACATCATGACATATTATTAGAAATGTTCCAACCACAATTGCAATATGGTTTACAAATTAATGATTTAATCAATGATTTATTTAGCAATGTTACTAAGAAAGAACTTTCAGATGAAATCAAATCATTCATGAAAAAAGCAAGTTCAATCAAAGTTTTAACTAACTTTAAAAAACAACTAAATAACATTGATGAATTAAACTTAGAAAATTCAACACAAATTGTTAATAACATTAAAACCGAAGAAAGTATAAAAGGCAAAGAATTATTCTTACCTATCCGTATTGTATGTATCTACAAGGAACATGGCCCAGAAATTAATAAAATTATGACCATAATTGGTAAACAAAAAATCTTAGAAAATATTGAAGAAATAATCGGTTAAATATGAATATTACAAATATATTAAAAAAATTCAACATTAATAAAAATAAATACACAATGTTCGGTAAAGATTGTGCAAAGTTAAAATTAAATTCTAAGCATTGTGTAAAGCCAGCAAATAAAAAATTAATTCTTGTTACAGCTATTAGTCCAACACCTTCAGGTGAAGGCAAAACAACAGTCTCTATTGGTTTGAATGATGCTTTAAATCAATATCAACATAAAAGTATCTTATGCTTAAGACAACCTTCTATTGGACCTACATTAGGTCTTAAAGGTGGGGCGACTGGATATGGCAATAGTCAGATCATTCCTAATCAATTAATTAACTATGGATTAACAGGTGATTTTTATACTATTGAAACTATAAACAATCTAATTGCCACTGTTATCGAAAATCATATTTTTCAAGGTAATAAACTACAAATTGATCCTAAAACCATTGCCTGAAGAAGAGCAATTGATTTATCAGATCGTAGCTTAAGAAAGATTAAAATAAAAATTGATAAAGATATTTCATATGAAACAGGATTTGATATCACAGCAGCATCTGAAATCATGGTTATATTATGTTTGTCAAAAAACTTAAATGATTTTATTAAAAGAATAAATAACTCTATTGTTGCTTACGACAAAAATAAGAAACCTATCTATGTAAAAGCATTCAATCTAGATAATGCAATAAGAATCCTTGCTAATGATTTGATTAGACCAAATTGCATTGCTACATTAAAAAATAATTTATGTATTATGCATGGCGGACCATTTGCTAATATTGCTCATGGATGTAATAGTATCATTGCTATTAATGAAGTATTTAAATATGCTAAGTATGTTGTTACTGAAGCTGGATTTGGTAGTGATTTAGGTTTTGAAAAATTTGTAAACATTATTGGTAGAGAATATGCGCTACCAGATGCAGTTGTATTATGTGTAACTTTAAAATCAATTTTTTATCACTCTAAAAAATGTGCAGATTGACATGAAACATTCGATATAGGAATTAAAAATCTAATTCAACATGTTGAATTAATTAGAGCAACTGGTTACCAACCAATTATTGCAATTAACAAATTTACAAATGATAAAAAAGAACATCTTGATTATTTAATTAAGTGATTAAAGAAAGTGAAAGTTGATTTTGCAATTGTTGATCCTGCTTCTAATAATTCAAAATCATTTGAACCACTTGTCAAGCTAGTTGTTAAAGAAACAAAGACAGATAAAAAAATTGATTTTACATACCAATTGGATGAACCATTAACTAAAAAAATTCAAAATATTGTTTCAAAAATTTATGGTTTCGACACTGAAGTTCAATATGAAAAATTAGCGATGTCAAAAATTAATAGATTTAAAAACTTCGACTATTACATTTGTATGGCAAAAACACCAATTGCTTTCTCCTCAGATAAAAATAATGTAGTCTATATGAAGACTGATAAGGTTATTATTAAAGATATTTTAATATCTCATGGAGCAAAATTTATTATTCCTATATGCGAAAGCATTTTCCGAATGCCAGGATTACCAAAAGTTCCTAATGCTCAAAAACTATAAATACTTAGCCGCAGTTTCTGGTGGTCCAGATTCGATGGCGTTGTTAACCAAATACCATAATAAAATATCTGGTGTATGCCATGTAAATTATCACTATCGTGATACTTCTGACTATGATCAATCTATTGTTGAAAAATATTGCCATCAATATAGAATTAAATTTTATTTACTTAATATTGATAAAAAAGTTTATAAAACTAAGCAAGTTAAAAATTTTGAAAACTGGGCAAGAATTAAAAGATATGAATTCTTCTTATCTATTGCCAAAAAAACAAATGTTAATCAAATATTAATGGGGCATAATGCGGATGACTTTATTGAAAGTTATTATATGCAGAAGCAAAAGAATTCGCAACTATTATTCTATGGTATTAAAAAACAAAATTATTACCATGATTTAAAAATTGTTAGACCTTTTATCAAAATAAGAAAAGCAACATTAGAAAATTATTGCAAGAAACATCATATTAAATATGCAATTGATATAACCAATACAGATTCAAAATTCTTGCGTAATAAAATCCGTAAACAAGTTTCCCAATTAAACAATAAAGAATTTTATAAGATTTATCGACAAGTTAATAAAATTAATAAATCAAAACAAAAATTTTCATTAAAAGCTGTTGAATTTTATAAAAAATGAGAAAAATTTAATTTTGATTTAATTTTTTTTAAAAAGTTAAATTGGAGTATTCAAGTTCAGTTAGTTTACCAATTATTAATTAATATTTCTCCAAATAGAATATCAAGTAATAAAATTAATGAAATTATTAACTTTTTAATTTCTAAAAAAGGTAACATCTATTATCGGGTAAATCAAAACTTAAAAATTTATAAGAAACAAAATAAAATTCAATTTATTAATACCTTAGATCTTGATAATAACTAATAATATATAATGAATTAATAAACTATATGAAGAAAAAACCAGAAATTAAGTCAATAAATGTTCAAACATTATTAAAACGTTTTTCAAACCGCGTTTTGCACGCTGGAAACATAAAGAAAAATATTATTACAAATGCTGCCCTTAATAGAACAGGACTTGAACTTGCTAATAGGTCATCATGCAAATTCAACAACATTAATTCATGTGTTGTTTGAGGTGATGGTGAAAGTCGATATCTTTCTTCAATTACTGAAAAAGAACGTTTTGATGCTTTAAAGAATGTTTTAAAACTAAAACCACCACTAATTATCATTTGTGCTAATTTCAAACATATAAATACTTTACAAAAAATATCTTCACGATACCCATCTACAATTGTTATTACTGATTTGAGTTCAAGTGAGCTAAATATTGTTATTTCTGGTTGAATTAATGAGCAATTAGCTACATTTAAATTAATTCATGGCACTGTTATCTTTTGAAATGGTATTGGTGTACTTATCAAAGGCGAATCTGGTGTTGGTAAATCAGAAGTTGCTCTTCAAATATTAAAAAACAACAACGCAATGCTTGTTGGTGATGATGCAATTGAAATATCAAATATCGATGGTAGAGTTGTTTGCCATGCTAGTGATGTAGCTAGTGAATTTTTAGAAGTTAGAGGTATTGGTATTGTTAATGTTGCTAAAATGTTTGGTGTTGCAAAAATCAAAAAATCAAGCCGAATTAATATGGTTGTACAATTAGTTAAAACTGAAACTTTACGAAGAGAATATTTTGAGAGACTTGGTAAAGAACAAAAATACATTGATATTCTTGGAGTACAACTTCCAGTATATAACATTCCCGTTACCTATGGTCGTGATATTAGCAACATGATTGAAGTTGCAATTTATGACCATAAATTGAAATCTGAAGGATATAATTCAGCAAACGATTATATGAAAAACTATAACAAAATTTTAAAAAAGGATAAATAATGTTTTTTTCTTTGTTTGGTTTAACTCCGCCTTCACCATCTCATGAGTGAGAAGATGGCGTAAGTAATGTTGCCTTCCATATTGGTAGTCTAACCATTGATTGATATGGTATATTTGTTACCATTGGTTTTATATTAGCTATTACATTAGCTTTAATAAAATTAAAATTTTGATACAAAATCAATACTGATGCTTTCTATTATTATTGTTTAATGGGTATCCCTTTGGCAATTATCGGAGCACGTTTTTGATCATGTTGCATTGGTGATGCTAGTTGATCTCGATTTTGAAGGATATGAGAAGGAGGGTTAGCTATTCAAGGTGGAGTTGTTTTTGATGTATTACTCGCATTATGATGATTCCCATTTATTTTAAAAAAACCGAAATACCACGTTCGTGACATACTACTATCACCAGAACAACCTGTAGTGCGACAAGTATCAATGTGATTGTATGCCGATGCTGTTTTGCCATGTATTCTAATTGGACAAATAATTGGTAGATGAGGCAATTACTTTAACCAGGAAGTATATGGTAATATTATTGCCCCAACTGAAGGTAATATGTGATTTTTAAACTTTTTATCTAATGTGTTGCCTTACATGTACATTAATGGCAGTTCAATTTCACCTTGTTATTTAAATTATGCTCAACCACTATTCTTATATGAAAGTATGCTAAACTTCTTAGGTTTAATTTTAATCTATGTTGTTATGGAATTTATCCCTAAGATTAAAGCTGGAACTATTGGAATTACATATATGGCATGATATAGTACTATCAGACTAAGTCTTGAAGGATTAAGAGCGCCTGACTATCATTATAAGCCAACATACATCATGTGTGGTATATGATTAGGTTTGTCAATAATATTAATAGTTCTAAACCAATGCAACATTATTCCCAAAACTAGAAAATATCGTTGTAAATTTTTCCTATGAGAAAGTTTTATTTATTTTTGGTCTTCATTATTTAACAATATTTCTATAAGCACTAAAGAAAGAAAACGAAAAAATCTAAGTGAAAAAATTAAAGAACCTGAAGTTGATGTTCAAAAAATTAACATAATTTTAAATAAAACTGAAGGCAGATTAAATTATGCTTACCAAAAACGTTCAAACATTAAAGCTCGATATGAAAAAGTTAAAAATTCATATGTAAGAACAAACATTAACTACTTATATTATTTAGGTAAGTAATCTAATTCACAAATTTTATATTCATATTCTAATTTATGCTTATGACAGATGGTTATAAGCATATTTTTATGTTTCATTGTTTTAAAATAATACTTATCATTAATGTTAATTGCATTAATAATTTTACAAGCGGCTGTAAATGTAATGTTGGCACACTTTAATAATGATTCCGCTTTTGTCCAACATGTTAAAAAACTTTCATTATTAAAATTGTTAATATGATTAGGAAAATATTTTTTAGCAATATTGATATCAACCTTTTCATTCAAATCTTCAATATCAATTCCAATCGGATTATCACTGCTAATAAATGCTAAATATTTATTTTTATGTGAAATTGAAAAGAAATGATGATTATCATTAATTAAATAATGATTATCCTTAAAATTTAAATCTTGATCTTTAATTTTATTAGTTTGTAGATATTGAATAATAAAAAACAATGAAATTGTATGCAATTTTGAATCAAGATGATTAATAAAATTATTATTTTTATCTAATTCCTTAATGTGTTTGTTTTGAGAAATAAAATTATTAACTTGATCTATATCGATTAAGTCAGTATCCATTAAATAAATGACATAGTTCTTTATCTGCATAGCTATTAAGATAAAAGATCTTTAGATAAGATTGTCATGACAACTGTCATATCCGCAAGATTATCACGATCTAATTGTTCAAATAAATCTCTTGCTTTCTTATATTGCTCTAAACTATAGATATAAACATCAACATTTTCATTGTATTCATTGAGATTGTTTAAATTATCTTTAAAGTTTGAACTAATTTTTGAAACGCAACTATTCAACGTAATGAAATATAAATATAAATTAACAAATTGATTGTGAATATCTTTGCTAATATTAAAATGAACTTTTTTAAATGACTTGAATATTGCATTAATCAATGTAGATGAATTATTTTTTATTAAACTAAATAGTTTGTGTTTTAAAAAACTAACATCTTGATCTTTAATAAACGATATTTTAAGATTTTTATTATTAAAAATAAAATTTAAATATTGACTAATAACCGAATTATTATTTAATAAATTAAGTATTTCTTTAATTGATATCTCACATTTTTTATGTAATCAGTAACAATAAAAAATAATAAAAGCTAATGTCCATTTATTTTTAGACATTTGCTTATAATATTCTTTGTAATTTTTTTTAATGTTTCTTTTAACAAAAGATCTTATTTGAATAAGCTTCTTGTTAATATCTTTTCAATTAACATTCATATCAATTAATTATGTTTGCTTAATTCTTCTTTAATAAAGTTTAATAGACCTTTAACTTTTGCATAATCCATTCTTGTAGGGCCAACAACAGAAATTTGCTTAGTTGTATTTGATGTTTTAATTGAAGTTGAAGCAACAGCAATATCTTTATTATCAACATCACTAACGAAAGTAATCTTAGATTTACCAGTAATTTCATTAGTATAAGCTATTTGTTTTCATACTGAAGAATTATCAAGTAATGAAAGCACATATTTTAATTTTTCAGGATTACGGAATTCTGGTTGAGTTACTAAATTATTTATTCCATAAACATTTTGTTTTTTAGGAATAGAGTTAAATTCGAAAATCTTAGATATTATTTGTTGCATTACAAATTCATATTGATGAACTGATTTACGAATAATCTCTTTAATAACTTTTAATTTATTTGATATTTCAGAAATAGGAGTATCAACTAAACGATCATTAAAGATTCTAATACAAATAGTTACATCTTCTAATTGTTTGTGATCTTTAATTTGGATAGTATTTTTAATAATTTCACCATCTGAAGTAATTAAAAGAATTAAAACTTGTTCTTTAGACATTGGAACAAGGTCAAAACGTTTTAATTGTAGAGTTGCATCGGCTGTTTGAACTACTGTAGGTAATTTTAAAATTGATTCAATCAACGCTGCAGATTCATCGATAATAGTATCAATGGATAAATCTCTTCGCTCAAGAATAACTTTTAATTGTGTTTTAATATCATCAGACAAATATGGTTTTAAAATGTTCATCTCATAATACTTATATCCTTCAATAGATGGTATTCTACCAGATGAAGTATGTGTTTTTTCTAACAAACCGTAATTCTCTAAAAGATTTAACTCATTTCTAATTGTTTGTGGTGAGTATTCTTTCATATATTTATCAACTATTAACTTGCTAGGAACTGGTTGTGCAGAATATGTATATTCATCAATAACTATTTTTAAAATTTGTATTTGTCTTTTTGTTAATTTCATATATTAAATATTCTTAAATTATTTTATAAAAAAATATAAAATATTTTTATTATTAAATATTATATACACGGAGATGAAATATAAATTACTAGCCATTGATCTAGACGGCACACTATTAAAAAGACATAGAAAAATCACAAAAAATAATTTCAAAGCATTAAAAGCTTTTAATGATGCTGGCGGTCAAATAATAATTTCAACAGGGCGCGCAATTACTTCAGCAAGAAGAGTTGCAAATAGAATTGAAAATTATATAGGCGCAAAAATACCTTATATTATTTCTCTTTGTGGAAGTGTAATTTATGATGACAAAAATAAAATTGTTAGTGAAAAACTAATTAATCCAGAAATTACAAAGAAAATTGCTGATGAAGTTAAAAGATTAGGACTAAATATTTGAATATATCCAAAAGAAATAGAAAAAGAAGGTGTTTATTCTAAATCTTTAGCTCTTGCAGTTTTTGCTAAAACAACTAAAAACATTAATTTAAAAAAGATTGATTTTAATAAAACATCTATGTTTGCCAGAAAAATTAATGTCTTCGGTTTAAATCCAAATAAAATAGAAAAGTTTGAAACTCATCTTAAAAATAAATTATCTAAATATGTCACTATCCATAAGACTAACAATGTGTTTATGGAAATTTCTCCTGTTGGTGGTTCTAAAGGTGATTCAATAAAAATTATTGCTGATAAACTAAATATCCCGCTAAATGAAGTTGCAGCTATAGGTGATAGTGGAAATGATTTATCTGCAGCTATTGTTTCTAAATGTTTTGGAGCTATTGGTAATAATAAATTACTTAAAAGCTATTCTTCTGAAGAGTATTCAAGATTAAATAGTCCTGTTGCTAAATTTATTAACAACAGATTGTTAAGCGAACCTACTAAAGTTAAATTAATTGGTAGCGATTTAGACGGTACAGTATTAAATGGCGAAAAAATAATTGGTTCAGACTTCAATAAAAAAATTAAACCATTTATAAATAATAATACTCCATCATTAGCTTTTGTTTCTGGTAGAAGTGTATCAGAAATTCATAGAATTATTAAAAATAACAATTTAACAAGCGTGCCTATAAGATATGCAATTTCAAATAATGGTGCTATTATTTACGATTTGTACAAACAAAAAACTATCTATACACAACCAATATTAAAACGTACAGCTTATGAAATAGTTAAATTTTTTGAAGAAGCATGTAAAAATAAAAAATATGGAGATATAGCTTGTTTCTTTTATACTCACAATGATAAAGAAGTTAAAAAATCCATTAACAGCAGTCAAAAATTTTTAGTGAAAGCTTATGCCTTTAAAGAAAATAAAAATAAATTTAATAATTTAAGTCTTTTCGATAACTTTAATGTTATTTATGTAGATAGATTACCAAAAAATTTATCTATTACTAAATTTTTAATTTTCTTTAAATCTACTGAATGTCGTGATATGTTTATGAATGATTTAGAAAAAATGAATTTGAATGTAATTATAACTACAAGCTCACAAACTAATATTGAAATTAATGCAGGATATGTATCTAAAGGTAATACTTTAAAGCGTCTTGCAAAAATGTTGAAAATTAAAAATAGTGAATTAATGACATTAGGAGATCAAACAAATGATATTTCAATGTTGAAACTAACAGATTGATCATTTACTTTTGATTATTCTCCAATTTCAGTAAAAAATGCAGCTAAATATGTAATAAAGCAAGATGGTAAAGAAAACGCAATTATTAAAGCTTTAAAGATATACAATAAGGAGCGCAATAATGATTAGTCCAAAAAAATTTATAAAATTTGAGAACGTATATAAAACATATCCAGATGGTAACACACCAGTTAACAATGTTAGTTTTAGTATTAACAAGGGTGAGTTTGTAACATTATTAGGCCCTAGTGGTTGTGGCAAAACAACTACATTAAAGCTGCTTGCTGGTTTTGAGAATCCAACATCAGGAAGAATTTTATTCAATGATGTTGATATTAAAAGTTTGCCAATAAATCAACGACCAACCGCAATGGTTTTCCAAGATTATGCATTATTCCCAAATATGAATGTTTATCAAAACATTGCATATGGTTTAAAAATTACACATAAACCTTTAAATAATATTCCTCATGATAAATTAATTAAAAAAGATCAAATTTATGATCGTGCTTGCATCGTTGCTAATAAAAATATTAAAAAAATTGAGGCAAATGCAAAGAATTTAGAAAGAATTAAATTCCAACTAAAATTTAATCTTACAAATCATCCATTCTATAAACTCGCGCAAAACATTAAGAATAAAAAAGATTTTGAAAAATATCTAGAATCTACAGAAGAAAAAATGTATCGAAAATATGGTGAAAAAATTGGAACATGACCACATCTAAATAAATTAGCTATATTTAGACATTGTAGTTTAAAATGTATACCAACATTTGCAAAATTAAATTTTTCTAAAATGAATGAATTTCAAATTGAAATAATTAATGTTTACATGTTATATAAATATTACAAAAGAATGACCAAAACAATAGCATCTATTGATCATTGCCTTGCTAAACTTGACGAAAAACGTTCTTATTATCTAAATTTTCCTCAACTTCAAGCAGAAGTATTTGAAAAGAAATATACAACTAGAAGATTAACAAAAACTGAAATTGATGAAAAAGTTAAAAATGTTATTAAAGTTGTTGGCCTAGAAGGTGCGGAAGAAAAGTATCCATCTGATTTATCTGGTGGTATGCAACAAAGAGTAGCTCTTGCTAGAGCGATTGTTATTGAACCAGAGATTCTATTGCTTGATGAGCCTTTATCAGCATTAGATGCAAAAGTTCGCCAACAAATGCGTCTTGAATTAAAATCATTGCACCAAAAATTGAAATTAACTTTTATTCTTGTAACTCATGACCAAGAAGAAGCCTTGTTCTTATCCAATAAGATTATTGTTATGGCTAATGGCAAAGTACAACAAGTTGATACATCAAAAAAGATTTATGAGTCTCCTGCAAACATGTGAGTTGCACAATTTATTGGTGATTCAAATATATTTGTTTGTGAATATATAGGTGATAATAAAGTTAAATTCAATAAAAATATATTAGAGTTGACACAAGCAGGATTTAATTCAAAATTAGCTGAAGGAACATTATTAAATTACATGATTCGTCCAGAAGATATAAGAATAGTTCCAGAAAAAACAGGATATTTCGATGCTAAAGTTACTCAATGTATGTATAAAGGTGTTCAATTTGATGTTACTTTAACATGAAATAATATTCAAATAAAGGCACAAAATGATACCTATTTAGAAATCGGCAAAATAGTAGGTATAAATTGAGATCCTAAAAAGGGATATTGTATTCAATATGTTGGAGAAGAAAAATAACTATGAACCAAACAAGATTTTGATCGCCAACAAGTCGAAGAAATTTATTTTTAATATTGCCTTATGTAGTAATTGTATTACTATTTATTGTTATTCCAATCATTTTAATTTTTGTTAAATCATTAACCCCAACACAATCAGGTGGCATAGCTCAAAATTGAAATTTTGTTGATGCTTTTATTTGACAAAAAATATTGAAATCATTCATTATTGCAATTATAACTACTTTTGTAGCTGTAATAATTGCTTACCCATTTAGTTACTTTTTAGCGTTTGATATTAAGGGTAAAGTTACTAAAACATTAGCTGTTCTATTTATCACAGCACCAACATGAACTAGTTTTTTAGTAAAAATTATTGGTATGAAAACATTATTTGATTTCATTAATGGATACCAAAATTCTACAAGTGGTGATATATATACAGTTATTGGTCTAGTATATCTATACATACCATTTATGATTCTTCCAATTTACAATGTTTTAAAAGATATGCCTAAAAATTTAATTTATGCATCTAAAGATTTAGGAAGAACAGGGTGATCAACATTTATCAATGTTGTACTTCCATACACTAAAGCTGCATTAGTTAGTGGTATTACATTGGTTTTCCTTCCATGTCTAACCACTGTTTCGGTTCCACAATTTTTAAACTCAAGTAGCTCAGGATCATTAATAGGTGATATTATTATGGAAGAGGGCCTATTGGCGCAAACTAGCGATATTTCTTTAGCAAGAGCAAGTACATTGGCATTGATTGTCTTCTTATTTGTTGTTGCTGGATTGCTTGTTTATTTAGGAAGCAGAAAAATATCTAAATTAATTCTTAAAAAGTGAGGAGCAAGATAATGAAAAACTTTTTAAGTAAATTTGGTAGTTTCTTAAAAAAATGATATATAGTACTTGTACTACTTGCTATTTATGTTCCACTTGTTTTAATTATCCTTATAAGTTTTAATGGAGAAACTTCTCGTGGTAATATTAAATTAAACTTTGATGTACCTACTTTTGTTAACTACATTAACTTATTCCAAAATGACCAATTTATTAATGCATTGTTAAACTCATTACTATTAGGTGTAATAGTTACTCCATTCTCTTTGCTATTTGGAGTATTAACATGTTATGGATTATGAAAATCTAAAAAAACAACAAAAAATTTTGTTTTAAATGTTTCAAGATTCTCTATTATGTCTCCAGAGGTTATTACTGGTATTAGTCTGGTATTATTGTTTAGTGCAACATGAATACCAATGGGTTTTAGTTTTGGTTTCTTTACTGTTGCTTTGTCACATATTTCATTTTGCACACCATATGTAATTATTACTGTGTACCCAAGAATGATGAAAATGAACAATAATTTAGTGCTTGCAAGTTATGATATGGGCTATAACAAAATAAAAACATTCTTAAAAGTTACTGTTCCTCATTTATTACCTTCAATCTTTACAGCTTCAGTTATTGTCATTGCTATGTCATGAGATGATTTTATCATCACTAACATGGTTAATGGTTCATGACAAACATTAGGTGTTGCAATTTATATGACAAGAAAAGGTATTAAAGCATGAGTTGTTACCTTTGGTGCAATTTTAATGTTAGTAACTATTGTTGTTATATTTATTGTTGCAGGTTTCAAAATTAAGAAAAATAAGAAAGTGAGAGTAAATAAATAATATGAAAAAAAATATATTTAATTCATTATTAACAATCTCATCAATATCTTGTTTTACTCCTGCATTAGCTTCTTGTTCAGCAGATAGTAAAATTGTTCTTGCTAACTTTGAAAGTTATATGTCAACTGATTTAATTGATAAATATGGTAACAAAGTAAATTTCTTATACTATCAAACAAATGAAGAAATTGAATCTAAATATCATAAATATTATGATTTAGCTATTCCTTCAACATATGAAGTTCTTACATTATTAAAAAATAAATGGGTACAAAAAATTGATTGATCTATATTTGATTTATATGATGCCAATAATAATAAAATTACTAATGGTGCAGAAGCATTAAGCTTGTTCACAGATAGTATTCAACATATTATTGAACAAATTACTATTAAATATAGCAATTTGTTTGCTTCTGGAGAAAACCTACTAGATTATTGCATTCCATATTTTTTACAAAGCTTTACCTTTGCTTATAAAGGCGAAGAAGTTCCAGAATTTGCAAATACAACTAACTGAGAAGAATATACTGATCTAATTGGCGACAAAACAAATCCTAACTTGCCTGATGTTTTTATACCAAATAAGACAAGTCGTATTGGTTGTGTTGATGATGGTAGAACATTTTATGGTCTATGCAATTTGATTAAAAATCAAAAATTATATCCTGATGACCCAAAAAAATGAAACATTAATCCTGATGATGAAACTAAATCAATTAACGGATTTAAAAATGATTATCAATATTTAACTAATAAGTTTAGCCCAAATCATTTCTACTTTAATACTGATTCCCAAGTAATTCTTCAATCATTAAGCGCCCCAATTGGTGGAAATTTAAGTTCATTCGCATACAATGGTGATATTTTATATGCTGCAATGGGTGCTGAGCTTTACGATCCATATGGTCCTGAAAATTTTCATATTGAAGAGCTTGATGCTAAACCATTAGCATTGGATGCTTTGGTTATTAATAATAAAAATAGCAATAATCCACAAAAATTAAATGAAATATATAATTTTGTGAAATCTATGTTCTTAGATCACATTGATAGCAATGAAATATCAAATGTTGATGAAAATGGTGATTTTTTATATGATCCAATGACTAATTTTGATTTTGTAAGATATACTAGCCCTTTTAAAAGCATTGACGATTATGTTTTAAATGGTAGCTACTTTTTAGATGTTGATGAAACTTTTACAGATGGCCAAGTTCAACTATATAAAGACATTTACAATATTAATATTAATCCAAATGTTGATATTATTAATTTAATTGAAGAACCGTTAAGTGATTTATGTAAATCAAATATGCATTGAGCTTATGTTGAAGAAAAACAAAAAATCTAAGAATTGTATTATCGCAATTGAATCTTCATGTGATGATACTGCTATTGCATGTATTAAAAATAATCTTGTTGTTGCTGATAAAGTAATAACAAGAAATGATTTGCATTTAGTTTATGGTGGTATTATCCCTGAATTAGCTTCAAGAACTCATAGCAAACAATTTAATGTCATTTTAAAAGATATTTTAAAATCAGCAAAAATTAATATTAATGATATTGACTATATTGCTTATACAGCGTATCCTGGTTTAATTGGTTGTTTGCATACTGGAAAGGTATTTGCTAAAACATTGAGTTTTTTAATTAACAAACCACTTATTCCAATTGATCATATGCTTGCTCATGCTTTTAGTTTTAGCATCAATAATAATAAATTAGTAAAATTCCCTTTTATATGTCTTGATGCATCAGGCGGACACACTATCATTTATTTATTTAACGATTATGATGATTATTTAATTTTAAATGAAACAAATGATGATGCTGTAGGCGAATGTTTAGATAAAATTGGAAGAATATTAAATTTTCCATATCCAGGTGGTAAAAGTTTAGATGCTATTTATGATTGCAACAAAAATAATCTTAAATTAATTCAACATAATCATCCTTCAATATCATTTAGCTTTTCTGGATTAAAAACATGTGTTAAAAATATTATTAATCAAAATAAAAAGATTGATCCTGTTTTAGTGGGTTCATCTGCGTTAAAATGATGTATTGTTGATTTAATTGGAAAATTAAATTTTTATATTGATTGCTATGATTGCAAATATGTTGTTATTGGTGGTGGTGTCGCTGCAAATAATTTATTAAGACAAGAAGTAAGCAAACTTAATAAAAAAATTTATATTGTTGAAAAAAAATATTGCGGCGATAATGCTGCGATGGTTGCTAACTTAGCAAATTTGATTATTAACAATAAATAATTAAAAAACGATCTAGGCTGTTTAAATCTTTATAAAACTTTGTATATTTTAAAAGCTTATTTTTATGCAATATTGATTTAATCATTCTTTTTTGTTTAAAACCAAACTCTGCACCAATTAAATAATGTTTTTTATTAGTTAATTTGTTAATATTACTAAATAACGTTTCATAAAATTCAATTGGTTTTTTATTACTATAAAAACTAATTTTATTTTCATATTTAGTCATATTCAAGTCTAATTCATCTTCATTAACATAAGGTGGATTAAAAAGAATAACATCATATTTTGTTTTGTTATTTTTAATAAAATCAAAAAAATCTGTATGTAATACTTTTCCTTTTATTTTTGCTTTTTTTAAATTTAATCTAGTATTTGCAATTGCGTTTTTATCTATATCTAAAAGTGCTAAATCTAATGATGGGAAATGATTTTTAATACTTATACCTAAATTACCAGTACCACAGCAAATATCAATAACTAATTTTAATGAATTATCCTTTTTTAAGATATCTTCAACTCTTTCAACTAGTAATTCTGTTTCATTTCTTGGAAAATGAACTTTTTCAAAAACTTTAAATGTTAAGCCATTAAAATATTGTGTCTTAACAATTGAACTTAATGGTTTTTTGTTAATGTAATATTCTTTAAGTGAATTTGAATATTTATCATAATCAAAATCAATAAATTCATTACGATGCAAAATAAAATCAGTGAGATTCTTTACTTTTTTTGAATAGTAATACATCAAAATTCTATTGATGTTATTGTTATCAAATTTTTTATTTAACCTAGATAAAGCATCAAAAAAAGTAATATTATTGTTTTGCATCAAGTTTTAATTGTTCAAGTTTTTGTTCTTGCTCATTTGCTAATAATGCATTAATTAATTCATCAAGATTACCTAGCATAATGTAATCCAATTTATTTAATGTTAATGAAATACGATGATCTGTAACACGATTTTGTGGATAATTGTATGTTCTAACTTTTTCACTTCTATCACCTGTACCAACTTGTGATTTTCTTAAACTTGAAATTTTTTGTTTTTGCTCATCTTCATATTTTTGTCAAAGTTTAGCTCTTAAAATACTCATAGCTGTTTCACGGTTTTCAATTTGGCTTCTACCTTCTTGACAAGCAACAACAATATTAGTAGGAATGTGGGTAATTCTTACAGCTGATTCAGTACGGTTAACATGTTGACCGCCAGCACCAGAAGCTCGATATGTGTCAATACGTAAATCAGATGGATTGATATTCAATTCTACTTGATCAACTTCTGGTAATACAGCTACAGTAATTGTAGATGTGTGAACTCTACCTTTAGCTTCTGTTGCTGGAACTCTTTGTACACGGTGAACACCTGATTCAAATTTAAATTTTGAATATACATTATCACCTTTAATAGTAAAAAATATGTAATCAAAACCGACTGCATTTGTTGATGCGTCTGTAACTTTTAAAGTCCAGCCTTGTTTATCTGCATATTTTTTATATGTGTCGAATAAATTAGCAACAAATATGCATGATTCATCTCCTCCAACACCAGGACGCATTTCAACAATAACATCTTTTTCATCGTTTTTGTCATGTGGAATTAAAAGAATTTTTAATTGTTTTTCCATAGATGGAATTTGTTGTTTAATTTCTTCAAGTTCTAATTTAGCTAATTCCATTAAATCACTAGAAGCGTTAGATGATAAAATTTTTTCATCTTGAACACCGTTCTCGATAAGTTTTTGAAATATTAAAAATTTTTGATAAGTTGGTTGAATATGCTTAACTGTTTTATTTATGTTTGTAGCTTCTTTAATAGACAAATTAGGATCTTCTAATTTTTTTAAAAGATCTTCGTATTTCTCTTTTATAGCTTGAAGTGAACTATATAAATTTTTATCGTATTCCATTTATAACCCTACTATAAATAAAAAAGCAACCACCTAATAGTAGGTAAAAATTGCTTTTTAAAAAGTTTGTTATTTCAATTTGTCTAATGAATTAATAACTTTATTAGATTTCTTTGTGGTAGATTTCTTTGTGGTTTTTGTTTGTTTTTTGTTTAAATTTTCTTTACCAGCATTAAATTTAGAAGAAAGTTTTTCAGCACGACCTTTAATTTTTTGCGCAGTATTTCCGCCTTTATAAAATGGATGGCAATTAGAACAAACATCAATAGAAACTACATCTTGTTTTAATGTTGATTCTACAACATATTCTGATCCACAAGATGCACATTTAAATGTAACTTCATGTAATTTTGGTTGAATTGACTTCTTCATAATTGACTATTTTTATTTTATGATATATATTATAACAAAGAAATATATTATATATAGGTAATTTAATAATATGCGAAACTATCGTGGTACAATAATTGGATTAATAACATTATTTTACCTTGCAATTGTAAGCGGTTTTGTTGTTCTTTTTGTTTATTATTGTAGTCCATTTTGAACAGTTCTAGCCATATTTTTATTAACATTAGCTGTTCAATTTACTAATGCGGTTGTTTTATTTAATAATGACCGTCAATTAGAAATTAAATTATGTTGATTAATTGTTATTATCATGTTACCTTTGTTAGGTACATTGATATTTATTTGGTTTGGATTAAGGCCATTTAATGTTAAGAAATGAAGGCAATATAATATTGAATCGAAAAATTATGCTAATTTGGAAGATTACACTTATACAGAATATTTATTAAAAAACAATCACATATTAAACAATTTGTTTTCATATAATTACAATGTAGCTCAAACACCTGTATACATTAATAATTCAATTAAATTCATTAACAACAATATAGATCTTTTAAAAGAGATTATTGAATTAATTAGATCAGCTGAAAAATCAATTGTTTTAGAGACCTTTATCTTGAGGGATTCAACAATGACAAGAATAGTAATTACTGAATTGTTGAAAAAGAAGAAAGAAAAAAACATAGATATATATGTGCTTTATGATTGAATGCACGGTAGAAAATTAAAAAAACATTTAATAAAATCAATGGTTAATGCTGGTGTTAATGTTGGTGTTTTTAATTCACCGGGGCTAAATATCTATAAAAGTACCACCAATTACCGTTTGCACACTAAAGCACTCGTTATTGACAATAAGAAAGCATTATTTGGTGGTAGTAATTTCTCAGATGAATACATTAAAATGAATAAATGTTCTAATAATTTTACTGATTTTAATGTTATTTTTACCGGAGAAATCTGTAACAGTTTATTGATTGAATTCTTTAAAATATGAGTTTCATTCACTAAAAAATTTATTAAAAAAACAAAAAATGAATGAATCAATACACTTAATAAGTTACATAAAAAGAATAGTATTTATAAAGCTAATAATAAAACTTTAATACAATTAATTAAAAGTCGTCCTGACCAAAAAGAAAAGACAGTTGAGCAAACAATTATTAGTCTTATTTTAAAAGCGAAAAAATCAGTTTATATTGCCAACCCATATTTTTGTCCAAGTAAAAAAATTATTGATGCATTAAACTATATCTCATTAAGTGGTGTAGATGTTAAGATTATTGTCCCAGGTCAGATAGAAAGTTTAAAATTAGGACTTAATATTAATCGTTCTAACTATCATGATCTACTTGAAGGAAAATGTAAGATATATGAATATAATGGTTTTATCCATTCTAAATACATTATCATAGATAACAATATTTCTTTTATTGGTAGTGCTAATCTAGATTACCGATCACTTTGAATTAATTTTGAAACTTCATCATTAATTTACAACAATAATTTTAATAAAATCTTAAAAAATGTATTTCAGCATGATTTAGATAACTCCAGGGAAGTCACTTTAAGTACATTAAATTTAATATTTACTAAAAAAGATCGATTTATTAATTTCTTTTTACATTTAATTTATCCATTGATTTAAAAAATATGATAATATATTATTATGAAAAAGAAATGTTTTAAAATTGTTATTTCAAGTATTACACTAATACCTACTGCTATTTCGCCAGTAATTTTATCTTGTTCATGTTTTGGCAATAACAACTCTAATCAAGATATAATGGAACACTACCAAATTTATAATTTTTTAAATGACCGAACTTTCTCAATTGGTGCATTTTGAAATTATAATGACATACCATCTAGTGCATTTGGATATGTAGTTGGCACAACATGAATTTTCTATCATGCTCCAGAATCAAAATTTCAAAATAACTATACATATTATGCTTTAACCAATTTACATGTCGCTGGATGTATAGATTACTTTATCAATAATACAAACGAAACACAAGATATATCAGATTGCTATGTATGTCTTTCATACCAAAAAATGGATGAGATACAGAAATCAAAAACATTAATTGATTTTACTGAATTTAATTCACATAAAGATCAATATGGTTCATCAAAAACCTTTGCTATTGATCATGTAGATTATTCTGCAGAACAAACTACAACTAATTATGCTTCATTATTTGCTCAATACTCAACAATGGATGGTGTTGATAGTACTATTGCACGAAGATATTTTGATGCTGTAGTAATTAAATTAAATTTAAACACAGCTGCAAGTAAAGACCAAACTTTAAAAGATAGGTTAAATAGATTAAATGAATATGCAAATCAAAATAATAACTATGTTTTAAAATTCCAAGAACCTAATCAAATTGATAATGTGAAGGATGTATATAGTCTTGGATATCCAGTCCGTCGATCTGATGAAAAATGTATCTATGATGATAATCATATATCTGCTCAAGTAATTCGCTTTTCAAATATGGGTCGTAAACTAACATCTAATTTTGCAATTTTTGGTGATGAAATTCCACAAGAACAAGAATGTTTAACGCCTAATAAATATGGTGGTGATAAAATAAATTACAATACACATGATAATGCAATCTATCTTGCTGGAACTAATTTAAGCACTAATAACTATATATATGATGTTAAAAATTGAGGTGGTGGATCTAGTGGAAGCTGTGGTTTATATGTAGAAAATGAAGCAGATGAGTCAACATATAAAACCATGGGAATATTCTGAGGCACATTTTTTAACAGTGATGAATCGTGATGAATGCCTGGATACCAATCTTTTGCATATAATTGAGGAACAGAAGAAAATCTTATTGATAATTTTATGTATTTTATGGATAATGAGTATTCAGAAACTTGCCTTGCGAAAGATAAATTTGTTGGTACTACTCCACAAGAATAAAATTACTTTTTGTTCATTTTAATAACACAACTATCGATATATTTATAAATATCGAGAAATTTAATCTTGTTATCTTTAAATAATTGGATCGCTTTTTCATCAGCATAATTAATAATTGCTGGTAATGAAGAATTAATGTTTTTAAGCATTAGTTTTGCATATGAGTAACCTTTTAGATATTTATTAGAAATCGGTTTTAATTCATATTCAATATCTTTAATAGTTCTGTAATGAAAGATGTGTGCACTATCATCAATTTTATATTCGTAAAGTGCGTTTTTAATAGGTAAACACATATCTGCTGGTGCAATGTAAGCATCAACAGAATTATCTACATATTTAATAATTCCATGAACCTTAGAATTTATTTGCAACAAAGCTTTTGTTTTATAACTAGGAAATAATCAATATGCTTCAATAATTTCAAAGGCTTTATTAATTAATGTTGATGAGTCAACACTAACTTTTTCACCCATAACTCAATTAGGATTAGAGATAGCTTGCTTATATTTAACATTAAATAATTTCTTGTATGAAAAGTTGTAAAAGTTTCCGCCTGATGCTGTAATAATTATTTCTTTTATTTTTTTATTTTTAGGTTTTTGTTTAAGTAATGAATATATAGCAGAATGTTCTGAATCAATAGGATATATTTTGACTTTATTTTTCTTAGCAAGTGATGTTATTTGCTTGCCACAACATACCAATGTTTCTTTATTAGCAAGAATTAATGTTTTCTTATTAGCTATCGTTAAATAACTAAATATGATTCCTAATGAACCACTAACTGCGTTTAAAATTAAATCTGGATTAGTTCTTTTAATAAATTGGTCAATTTTAGTTGGATTATCACCTTGTAAAACATTTTTCACATTAAATTCTTGTTTAATTTTTTTAGCTTTTGCTTGATTTACATGATAGCCAAAACCAACAAGTTTAAAATCCTTATTGTTTTTAATAACTTTTAATACAGAAGTACCAATGCTACCTGTTGTCCCAAAAATAATAAGTCTCTTCATTATGCGAATTTAAAAAATGACAATAAGAATGAATCAGTAGAGAATTTATTAAAACATAAACATAAAATGATAGATATTAAAAAATATACCACAATTGTCAATATAAATGAGTCAAGTCTGTCAAGAATTCCACCATGACCAGGAATAAAATTGCTGTAATCTTTAATTTGATTTACTCTTTTAAAGTAGCTAAATAATAAATCGCCTAGAACTGCAACTAGAGCAATAACCAAACAACTGCTACATACTGTAATTAGTCAATATAAATGTTGTTTATCATTAAGAAATGGTACCAATGAGTTAACATTTAATCATTGCCAACACATAAATGAACCTATAAAACTGTAATTCTTATTTGTTGATGGATTGTTTGTGTAATATAGAGCAATAATGATGCCAATAGAAACACAAAGAGTAGCAATAATACCTACTGAAAATCCTTCTCATGTTTTCTTAGGACTTAACTTTGGTGCCATTTTATGTTTACCTCAAATTAAACCACCAAAATATGCAAATGAATCATTAATTGTTGGTATTATAGTTAATACTACAGGCACAAACCAAGACTTTGTTATTATTAAATAGTTACCTGCAATATATGTTAAATGTATTAAAACTATAAGTAAGGCACCTAATAATATAGTTTTTGTAACTCTGATACTATTTAATCTGAAATAAATAATGCTAAATAAAAAAATAAGTAATGTTGACAAACCTAAACAACTTACAAAAATAATTTGTCATGTAAATAAATCAATATTAACAAAACCATATCCAAATGCTGGGAATATTCAAATTGTAAAAATTTCAAAAAAGATTAACATTAAAGACAATATAATGTTGTTCTTAATCTTTTTATATTGAATAAAACAATTGTTAATTTCAATTGCGATCAGAATATTTAATCAAATAGTTGCACAAAAAATAAGGACATAAAAAATAAATGGTCACCATTTATTTGATAAAAATGCTGGAGCAAGTCGACATTGAGGATCACAAAAAATGGCAAGAGCTACTATTATTAAAAAATATAAAACAATAAATACAGAAGATTTTGCCCTAGATATAAAATTTGCTTTTTTAGGATTTACATCTGTTTTATTTTTATTAATTTTACTCAATGCTTGTTGTTTCATTTTAAAGAGTCATTAATTCTTTTTCTTTATTTGCAAATAAATTTTCTAGTTGTGAATTATATTTTTTTGTAACTTTGTTTAATTCATCTTCAAAATAGTGAATTACATCTTCACTAATGTTATCAAGTTTTTTATAAGCTGATTGAATATCTTTTCTAATATCACGAATTTTAATTTTTGATTGCTCTAAAACTTGTTTAGCTTTTTTAACATTTTCTCTTCTTGCTTCTTCAGTTTGTGAAGGAAAATTAATTCTGATAGAATCAGGATTAGCAATTGGGTTAACATTTAAATTAGCTTTTGCTATACCTTTTAATATTTCTTGGATAAGACTACGATCATAAGGCTTAATTACTACTTGTGTAGCATTTAAAATTTGAATATTAGCGACTTGGTTAAGTTTTGTTTCTTCACCGTATGCTAAAACGAATACCTTATCAAATAGCGAAACATTAATTCGCCCAGAACGAATTAAATTATATTCAGAGTTAAGCCAATTAACTACAGTGTTTGCTTTGGCTTCAAATTCTTTTTGATATGTTGATCATTCCATTGTTATTTTTTACCTTTGTTTGATTTAGAAATTATTGTAGTTGGTATTTTATTTGCTAATACATCAACAAAACAATTAGTTCTATTAATATTAAAAACTAAAACTTTAACATCACTGTTAGATAGCAATGAAGCAGCAGAAGCATCGATTACTTTTAAATCATCATGAACTATTTTGCTATATGAAATTGATGCATACCGCTTAGCTTTTTTATTAATTTTAGGATCAGAATCATATATACCATCAACGCCATTTTTGCCCATTAAAATAAATGAAGCACCAATTTCTAATGCACGTAATGCAACACCTGTGTCTGTTGAAAAGTATGGATAACCTGTACCGCCAGCAAAGATAACTACATTATTATTAGCTAAGTCTTGTTTAATAGCACTAATGTTATATGTCTTAGCAATAGTAGGCATTGTAATTAATGAATATAGTGATGTATCAACACCTATTGCTTCTAATCCATCACGTAAAGCAATGGAATTAATAATTGTTGATAACATACCCATAATGTCAGCAGAAGTTCTTGTTAGAAACTCGTTAGCTGTATTGGCACCTCTTAGAATATTGCCGCCACCTAGCACTATACCAATAGAATATTTTTTTTGTAAATTTTTTATTTGAGTACAAATAGATTTAATTTGTGTAGTAGAAATTATGGAATTTTCTTTTTTTAAAGATTCGCCACTTATTTTTAATAAAATAATTTGTTTTTTATTTTTTGTCATAATTATTTTGCCATTTGTTGAGCTACTTCGTCAGCAAAATTTTGAGTTTTCTTTTCAACACCTTCACCAACTTCATAACGAATAAATTTAACTAAGTTAATATTATTTTTCTTTAATATGTCACTAATTCTTATACTTGGATCTTTAATGAATTGTTGATTTTCTAAACAATTTTCAGCTAAAGTTTTTTGAATTCTTCCTTTAACAATCATATCAACACGATCTGCTGGTTTACCTTCTGCAAGAGTTTGTTTTTTAACAATTTCAGTTTCTTTAGCAACTCATTCAGGATCTGCTTGACTAGCAGAAATAAAACGAGGGTTCATAGCAGCTATATGCATAGCGATTGATTTGCATACTTCAAGTGCATCATTTTTATTAGTTAATACAACAACAGCAATTTTGCCATTAAAATGTTCATATGAAGCAAAAGCTTGATCATCATTTTTAGTAATTGTTTCAATACGACGAATGCAAATCTTTTCACCAATTTTTGCTGTTAATTCAACACATAAATCAGCAACTGATATACCTTTAGATGTTTTTGCATTATTTAATTCATCAACATTAGTTGGTTTATTATTATTGATAATTGTTATTACTTCTTTAATTAATTGTTGAAAATCTTCTCCTTTAACAACAAAGTCTGTTTGTGAATTAATTTCAACAACTGCAGCATAATTGCCATTAACAATTGCTTTAGCTACACCCTCGGTAACAATTGCTGAAGATTTTTTTGCAGCTTTAACTATTCCTTTTTCTCGTAATCATTGTGCAGCTTTATCAATATCATTATTGCATTCCTTTAATGCTTTCATGACATCCATAACACCTGCTTGTGTCATGTCTCTCAATTTTTTAATTAAATTAGCATCACTCATTTTATAGCTCCATTTATAATAATTTTTTATATTTAATAAATTACTTTAATTATATATATAGAGTTATAAAAATAATAAATAACAATATAACTTTTGTCAAGAACTAAAAGTTCTAATTAAATAATAGTGAACAAGTATAAAGCTATTAACATTAAAAACTACTTTTAGAAAATATTGTTATTAATAAAGCAATCTCAGTATCTGTCATATCACCGTTTTTTAAATAGCTTTCAGCAATTTGGTAAAAATCTGCATTATTGTAACTATCTTGTCTTTTTGCTTCAGAATTGGTGGCTATTATAAGCATATAAACTAATTCATTGAAATAATATTTTGTAATTGCATCAAAACGTTCTTTTTCTTTTATCTCATCTAACTTATAAAAATTTTTAAATGACATCATATAGTCATTAAAAATTGTTTCATAATCGCACCCACAAAGTGATTCGATAAGCATACAAATGGTTCCGGTCCTATCCTTGCCTTCATTACAATGGACATAAACGTTTTTTAGTTCATTTTGTCGGCTAATGATTTCTTTAAACACTTTGGCTACATCTTCACAACTTTCTTTTGTATCTGAAATAATAGAGAAATGAAATGCATAAAACAAATTATTATCATAAATATTCCTTAAATATTCGCTTCATTGAATATCAGGATCTTTAGATAATTCATCTAATTCTTCATTTGAATCACATAAATTCACAGAAAAACTGATATTATTTTGTTCCATTAGATTTTGAGCATATATGTATCTATCTCCTGCTTTTAGATTAGATGGTGTGCATCCGCGATATAAAAATCGTCCTTTAAGTTTCCGCCAGTTACACAACGAAAGTTTGCGTATTGCTCATCACTATTATAATCACTACGTTTATTTGTATATTGTAAATTTAATAACTCTTCTAATTTTTTGTATTTACCTTTTTCATCCATGGAAATTGTTGCTGTAGTGTCATCGCTAAAATTAAAATTTTTTCAAAAATCTGTAGTTGTATTTTTCTGCGCTAAGTGCAAATTATTACCTAATTTAACTAAAATTACATCTTTATTGTATCCATAATAAGAACTGTGGTATGGAACATTTAGGAATGATATGTTGTTACTAAATGTAATATTTATACTATCACCTAATGAGAATCCATTTCTTTCAAACTCTTCAGGTGACACGTCAATTAAACAACCACCAAATTCAACATTATGTTCGCATTTAATATTAGTGATCTCATTGGTCTCATTTATAGAACATGAAGTCAAAGTAACAATTGGAGGTAATGGAGTTAAACAAAAAACACCAAAAAATTTCAAAAAATTATAACTCTTAATAGCCATGTTTTTATTATATTAATAAAAAAGTAGCGATGCTACTTTTAACGATCTTTAAATTGTGTTTTTACTCTACGTAATTGATCGGTAATTTTATTGCAACAGTCATTAATAGAAGTTAACACATCAAAGCTTTTATCTTCAGCACGAATAACTCCCTTAACAGGCACAACAACATTGATTCTCACAGTATATTCTCTTGTTTTTTGATAAAAAACAATTTCAATTTTGATGTTATCTTGAACAAAATTAAAATCATAAAATTTAGAAATTTTTTCTTGTAGGTAATTTTCTACAGCATCAGATTTAGCACAGTCTTTTCAACGAATTGTGTAGTTCATAATTTTATATCTTTCCAGTATAACAAATTTCTTTTGCAACTTTTTGTGCTGTTTCTTTATTTACAAGTTTAGCAACAGCAGCTAAAGCAAAAGGAATAGCATATGCAGCTGATCTTGCAGTGATAAAATTTTTATCAACAACTACGTCTTTATTTACATATGTTTTTTTAAAGTTTTTTTCATATCCAGGATAACATGTAAATTTAACAGATTTTAACATACCTAAACCACCATATACTTCAGGTGATGCACATATACCCATGTATACAATTTGTGAGGTATTACCATATTTGTTAAGAAAAGAAATTAAGCGTGGAGCATCAATATCATTAAATTTTAGATGTCCTGGACCTCCTGGTAGATAAATAGCATTATATTTTGATAAATTTTCCTTAGCTAAAATATCATCACATGAGATTTTCATACCATTTGATAAAATTAAACTCTTTTTCTTTTCAATAGAAATTAGTTTCACAATAATTCCAGCACGACGTCAAATATCTACTGGAACTATTGTCTCAATATCTTCTGATTTATTAGCTACAATAACAGCAACTCTAACCATAATTTATTCCTTGTTAATTGATCATTAATATTATATAATTTGCGTTGCGCAATTGGTAAAATAAAAAGCTATTACACACAATTATTAGAGCTTAGTGCTGCTGTATTTCTACCCTGACACAGTTCGCCATAAATGTTGTAATAGCAAATATATTTTACATTAAAAGCTTTTTAATTTGTTGACTTTCAGTCTTTTACTCAAACACGACCTAATTTATCATTAAATCTACGGTCGTATACAGTTATTTTTTCACCGTTAAAGTTAACTTTAATAACATCTTGAAGTGCTAAATTCTTAATTGATGAATTCATTGCATATTGAACTGCAATTAAATTTATTAATGTTTCAGCACCGCCAGATGAACCACCTAATGCTGCAAATAAATTGTCATATGAACTTACGTCATTACTATTTAATTGAAGAACCATTACTCTAGCTTGATTGTGAGCTTCATCATCAGTAATAGTTTTAATGGTGTGTTTAATGTTTTGTGTGTCATCACCATTACATACTTCAGCAACAGAATCTTTATTACCAAAAGGTTGGAACATACTATTAACTAAAGCTTCATGATTTGATTTATATGTAATTAAACCCCAACTAACATCTTGATCTTTATACATGTCTTTGTCACCAATTACTCTGTCTTTTAATACGGCTAAACTAACTGGGTCTCCTATTTTTGCTGTTCCAGCTACTACTTCAGGATCTGATTCTTCATAGAATGAACGAGAAGCTATAGCTTTAACATAATTTGTAAAATTAGATTCTGATAAGTCATCAGCAAGATTGTTTACTAAATCAATTACATCTTTAGTACCGGAACATATTCTAATCTTTGAAATTAATGTGTCAAAGTCAATATATTTATATCATCCACCCTTACGAACAATATTGTTATCTACTATTTCGCGTTTTGTGTAATATGCGTTTTTAAAAATTTGATCGCTTATTGCAGATGTAATAGGTGAAGTTGTGTCAGAAGAAGTAACCAAACCAACATAACCCATAGCATCTACTCATTCAGTGTTGGTACCTGTGCCTTTAGTTGGCATTGGTGCACTTCTATAGTAAGCATCATTTGTTATATAAGAACTTGGCGTATCGTTTGAACCTGAATTATTAAAGTAAGTATTTGAATATTGACCATAATAATTCTTTTGAAAACTAAAGTTTTTATTTACTTCGTCTTTAATTGTTGCTTGATCAACAGCAAAATCTGGGACACAATCAGTGTTTTCTTCAGAAATTCAAACAATATTAGCATCATCACCATAACGAATTACATTATTCTTTAAGTAATTAATTAGGTTTGCATAATTATCTTTTACAAGGTATTGAAGTGCGTCTAATACCAATAAATAGTCATACATATCAGAACTATAATCAATGTCTAAATATGAACGGTTTAAATTTGTTTTGAAAATGTTATCAACCAAATCAATATATGAACTAATTGATGATACTGAATCAAATGATTGATACATTGATAATGGTTTGTCTAAACTTAATAATTTATTTGTTTCATAGTAAGAAACAAATGCGTTCTTTAAAGTTTGAGTTTTAATTGATGCATATCCATTAAATGAATCAAAACTATCAACAATGCTGTTTTCTTGGAAGCATGAACTAATATAATTTCGCATTGCTTTAATTTTTACATTGTTACTAAATGAGTCAGAACCGCCAAATGATTCTAATGCAGCATATACTGCAACTGATAAAGGATTATCTTTATTTCATTTGTTGTAGATATGTTCACTGTATTTTGCAGTTCCAGAAGTTTGAATATCTGGATTAATGCCTTGTTCAGCAGTGATCATATTAGTTATATTGTCAATATAATTTTGCTTTAACAATTTAACTTCATCAAATGTAATTTCGTTTTTGTCTCAAACATCATCAGCTAATACGGATTCAAGATCATAGATATGACCTTTTTCTCATGCCATAATACCATTAATATCAAATGAAACTAATGAACAAATATAACCAGTAGATGAATAATTATCAGGTTCAGTAAATGTAAATGGATATGGTGTGCTCATTCCATTTTGATAATTTGCTTTTGTAATCTTAGATAATGAATCAGAACGTGAAGTAATTGAGTTCTTTACATTTGTAAACTTTTTGTCAAATAATTTTTTATTCTCAGAATCAATAGCAGAAATTGTTGATTGTGCTGCAAAATAATCGTTACCACTTGAAATTAAATTATAAAAGTCATCACGTCTTACAACATTAAACATTTCATCATCATTAAAAATTATTGCTTGATTGTCATTTTCACGTGTTGTTTTATTTTTAGCCATTGAAATGATAATGTCATTCATATTATCATCTTGTTTAAAGAAATCTTCAATCTTTGATTCCAAATTAATTGTTGTTGATGATTTTCCTTTTTCTCATAGGTATTGTGCTTTTAATAAAATATTTTCTCTACCTTGTGAAAATGGCTCAGTGTTATCATTTGTATCATCTTTAGGTTCAGATAAATAACCATTTTGTTCAGCACCAGTTGTTTTGTTGAATGTTGTTGCACCATTTAAACCAATAATATGAATTCCAGCTTCAGACATTTCATCTCTAATTAGAACATATGGTAATGCTTTGTTCCCATCATATAAACGTAATGCTGAAACAACTCATTGTACTCCACCTTCAAGATTTGTATCTCCATAGTAATCAAAGAACAATGGAGATTGAGTTCTAAAAATCTTGCTATGGAAATCGGCATTTCCACCATTATTTTCCAATTTACCTGCTGTACCTACAGACTCATATAAATCATTTAAATCGATTTTATTTTCACATGCTGCTAAATCTGTTCCTAATTGAGTTAAGCTACCATCAGTGTTAAATAATCTACTGTCATTAGAACGGAAGAAGAAATTTCTTAAAATATCAGTTGATGCTTCAACGTTTGTGTCAGATAACAAATTGTGAATATCGTATTTTAAAATCTTATCAGATACAAATTTACCAGTTCCAGTATTGCCACTATAATCTGCTCATAAATTTGCAGCAGCCCCACCAAACATTGCATCTAATGATGATAAATCACTAGATTGAACTATGATTTGCGTAGCACTATCATCTGTATATCATTTATCATTAGGAATATTACTAAATCCAGTAGGAGTTAAACTATATGAAGCGTTATTTAATAGTACGTCTCTGATTGTGTGTCAGAATTTACCATTTGCAGATGAATCACCATTAAATTCTGCAAAAGTAGGGAATTCATAACTTGGTGTTAAACCATCATCATCACTAAGGCTGTCTGCATTATTATTATTTATCTTGTTAGAGTATACATCTAACACACCGTTCATTGAACTTGGAGTTTCATATTTTCATAAACACATTGATACAGAAAATGGATGGTTTGTACTTGTATATTTTTCAAATGCAAGTTTTTGGATTAAAGCATAAATATCATCTAAATCACGATCTGTGTTATAATTTCCACCAGTTTTATTTTTTGCATAAAAATTAATCTGTCTTCAATTTTCTGGGTGTTCAAAGAAAATCTCTTGATCAAATGTAGAAACGATATTATTATTTACATTATAAGTAGATTCAGTAGAATAGGCAAGGTACTTATTAGCAAAAACTTTAGACTTAAAATCTTCACGAATTTTTGAACATAACTGATTATATTTCCATCCTTCAGTTGTACCGCCTGCAGGATCTAAAACTTCATTTTGAAAATAAAATTCCCAATTTGAACCGTTTTTATCCTTTGAACTTTGAACTTTATTATCATAATCTTCATCTATATCTTTATTCCAGGTATCCCAATCATCTTTAAAAGATTGAATTTTTCCAGAATCAACAATTTTTTTGTAGAAGTTATATAAAAGTTGATTAGCATATTGTTTTTTGAATGCATTAAATGAACTTTTATTAACAAGAGCATTTGTAATTTCATCATTAAAAGTAATTTTGAAATCATCGCCATATGAAGCATATAACGAACCGTCACCACGGTCAACTCTTTCTAAATCGTCAATAGATGATGAACATGACGCAAGTGTTGGAAGCGCAATTAAACCGATGCCAAAAGTTGACATACCAATGATAAATTTTGATAATTTAGTTTTCATAATATATTTAAACATTATAATATATAAAAAATATGGTAGATAAATTAATTGCAAAAAAAATCAATATAAGTATTGATTCTAAACCTATTCTTAACAATATTTCTTTTAGCTTAAAAACAGGTGATGTTGTTGCTTTAATTGGCCCAAATGGAGCTGGAAAAACTACATTATTAAAATCTTTAGTAAATCATTACTCTACTAAAATTAACAGTGGTGATGTTTTATTTAATAATAAATCAATAAAAAACATGGAAACATATAAGATTGCAAGAATGGGATTCTTTTATGTTGACCAAAACCCTCCACAACTTAATGGTGTACCAATGTTAGAGTTTTTAAAAGACATCATTAAAATTAATAGCTCTAATTCAAGTTTTTATCAAAAATATAAAATGATTGATACCTTATTTGACCAAGTTTCACTTGATAAAAGTTTGCTTTCACATTCAGTTAATGTAGGCTTCTCTGGCGGACAAAAAAAGAAAAACGAAATTATTCAATCTGCATTGCTAAATTCTAAAGTTTTATTATTAGATGAATTAGATGCTGGACTAGATATTGATGCAATAAAAATAGTTCAAGACTACATAAACAAGAATAGAAAATCTCACATTACCATCATGATCACCCATGATCTTGATATGTTTTCAAATGTCAAACCTAATAAAGTGTTTTTATTAGCAAACCACAAAATTCAAAAAACTGGTGGTCTAGAAATTATTGATGAAATAAATAAAAATGGTTATAAAAACTATGAGCAAAAACCAAAAAGACAAATTGACAGCTACAGATTCTAAGTTAGTATTTTGTCTTTTAGATAATATAAAAGATAAAAATATTAATTACAAAATTAAGACAAATACATCTTTTGTTTTTTTATCATTAAGTCAAAAAAATGCTGATAAAATCATCACATTTGATATGGAAAAAAATACCACTACACAAATTTATTTACTTGATTTAATTGAAACATCTCATCATAATTATCATGTAATATTAAATAATGCTACAAACTGTCAAAGTTATTTATTCGCAAAACTTTTTGCAGGCAAAACTGGTAATGTATCTTTAGATGTAGTGGCGAATGTAAAAAGAAATTGTGTAAATGTAACTACAGATCAAGAAATTAAAGGTTTTTTATTATCAAAGGATGCAAAAATTGTTGCTGTCCCATCATTAGTAATTGATACAAATAAGATTAAAGCCTCACATAGTGTAAATATAGGCTATATAAATAAAAATTCAGTATTTTATTTACAAACTAAAGGTTTTGATTATAAGCAAGCTGTAAATACTATTATTGAAAGTGAAATAAGCATTTTAAAGAACAACTTTTATATGAATAAAAAAAGAAAAATTGATGCTTATAAACAAATGAAATGGGCAATAAATAAAATGCTAGTAAGGAGTCAAAATGACAGATAAACAAGTAGAAAAAATTCGTAAAGATTTTTCATGGTTTTCAAACAACAAAGGTTGATGTTATTTTGATTCTGGAGCTACAAGTTTAAAGCCAAAAATTGTGCTTGATAAAGAACGAGAATATTATGAGAAATATGGTTGCAACCCTCATAATAATGATTCATTATTTGCCTGAAAATCTCACCAATTAGTTAAAGAGAGTAGAGATGAAATTGCTAATTTATTAAATTGTAATTCACAAGAAATTATCTTTACTTCTGGTGCAACCGAATCTCTTAACTTAATTGCAAACGGATTAAGTAAATATGTTAAAAAAAATGATGAAATTTTGCTTACATATATTGAGCACACATCAAATATGTTGCCCTGATTTAATTTAAGTAAGAAAACTCAAGGTGAAGTTGTTTTTGTTGGAAAAAATAAAGTTCCTAATGAAAAAGATATCTTATCAGCTTTGACTAAAAACACTAAAATTGTTGCATTTTGCGATGTAAGCAATATTTTGGGCAGTTATATTGATTGCGACTCATTAGCTAAAAAAATTAAGAAGTACAATAAGGATATTATTGTTGTTGTAGATGCTACACAATCTATTCCTCATATTAAACATAATTTAAAAGATTCTGCTATTGATTTTTTAGTATTTAGTGGACATAAAATGTTAGCACCTATGGGCATTGGTGTATGCTATATGAATAAAAAATGAATCAACAAAATTGATCCAATAAAATTTGGTGGTGGTATGAATTCAATTGTTGATCATAATAAAAAAACTTTTACATATGCTGAAGGTATAGATAAATTTGAAGGTGGCACACAAAATGTTGGTGGTATTTGTGGTCTTGGTGCAGCTATTAAATATTTAAATAAAATTGGTTGAAACAATATTACAAAACACGAATGAGAACTAAAAGAATACTTCAATAACAAAGTACACTTAATCAAAAATATTGAATATTACAATCCAAATAATCATCTTGGTATAATCTATTTCAATATAAAAGGTGTTTCTGCTCAAGATCTTGCAAATTATTTAGGAAGTAAAAAAATTATTGTTCGTTCTGGACTATCATGTGCAAAAGCAGCCAATGTGTCGACAAATATCAATTCTGCAGCACGAATTTCACTATATATTTACAATACAAGAAAAGAAATTGATTATTTAATTAAGATTTTAAAAAACTTAAAGAAAGGAGATGTATTAAATAATGTCATTTAATAAAAAAGACCCTGAGTTAATTCGAACAATTATTCTTGATCATTATGAAAACCCACAATATCATATTGATGATAATTCAATCAATACACTAAAGAATTATTTTAGTTGTAATGTTTCAAGTCCTTCATGCATTGACAATTTAACAGCCTATATTTCTGTAAAAAATAACAAAATTAAGGATATTAAATTTTCAGGCATTGGTTGTGCTATTAGTACATCATCAACCGACATTATGTGTAATTTATTGATTAATAAATCAATAGCGCAAGCAAAAAATATTATTGACAATTATTTAAAAATGATTGATAACGAACCTTATGATGAGGCTATACTAGACGAATTATTTTGTTTTGCTAATGTTAACAAACAAGCTAACAGAATCAATTGTGCAAAGGTTGGAATCAAAGCAATAAAGAATGCGTTAAACAAATATGAAACAGCAAAAAATAAATAACATTGTTCTTAAAAAAGGGTTGAATGTTGATGTTATTAAAAAAATTTCATCTCTTAAACATGAACCAAAGTGAATGTTGGATATAAGATTAAATGCTTATGACATATTTAAACAACTTAAAAATCCCAAATGAGGTCCTAAATTAGATTTTATTGATTTTAATGATTATATTTACTATGCTTCTTCTATTGGTAGTGAATTTTATAAAACTTCATGAAATGAAGTTCCATCAAAAATTAAAAAGCAATTTGATGAATTAAATATTCCCGAAAATGAAGCTAAGTATTTTTCTGGAGTTAATAATCAATATGACTCTGAAACAATCCATCATCAATTAAAAAAAGAATTAGATGATAAGCATGTTATCTTCACAAATATTGAAACTGCATTGTTAAAATATCCAAATTTAGTTAAAAAATATTTTGGTAAATTAGTTCCATCAAACGATAACAAATATGCTGCATTAAATACTGCAGTTTGATCTGGTGGTACATTTTTATATGTACCTAAAGGTGTAAAAGTAGATAGACCTTTGTCTGCCTATTTCCGAATTAACACTAAATCAGTTGGACAATTTGAAAGAACACTAATTATTGTTGACGATGATGCATATGTACACTATAACGAAGGCTGTACAGCACCTATTTATGATAAAAACAATTTGCATGCTGCAGTTGTAGAAATTTTTATTGGTAAAAATGCTTATTGTCGATATTCAACAATACAGAACTGATCTGATAATGTTTTAAACTTAGTTACAAAAAGAGCTATCGTTGATGAAAATGGTACTATGGAATGAATCGATGGCAACTTAGGTAGTAAACTTAATATGAAATATCCTGCAGCTATATTAAAAGGAGATAACGCAAAAGCTAAATGTATTTCAATAGCTGTATCACATAAAGGTGTTATACAAGATGCTGGAGCTAAAATGATTCACATTGGCAAAAACACAAAGTCACAAATAATTTCTAAATCTATTGCTCATGATGGTGGAAATGCTACTTATCGTGGTTTAGTACATATTGCTGAATCTGCTGATAATGCTGTTAGTGATGTTGTTTGCGACACATTAATTCTTGATAAATACTCTAAAAGCGACACTTTTCCAACTGAAAAAATATTTAATAATACTTCAACAATTAAACATGAAGCCAAAGTTACTGATATTGATCAACAAAAATTATTTTACTTGCAATCAAGAGGAATAGATTTAACCACATCAAAGCAACTATTAGTTCTTGGTTTTATTAAAGATTTTACTGATGAACTTCCTTTAGAGTATACTGTGGAATTAAACAGATTATTAAAAATGGATATTAAATAATTTGTATAATTACTACATTATATACGTAATGAGGTAATTCATATGGCAAAATATAAAATAGATTCAAATAAATGTATTGGTTGCGGAACTTGTATGAGCTGCTGCCCAAGAGGTGCAATTGATTTTGGACCTGATGGTAAAGCTGTTATTGACAAAGAAAAATGTCAAGGCTGCGGAACTTGTGCTAGTGCTTGCCCAGTAACTGCAATTAGTGAAGATAAATAATTTTGTTATTATTTACAATTAAAAAACGCTGAGAAAATCAGCGTTTTTTATTTTAAATTTTATCTACTGATATTACTTGCAAAGCAGTTAAATATGATAAATTTAATACGTCTTTTGCACTGGCACCACGAGATAAATCGTTTACAGGTTTTTTTAATCCTAAGATGACTGGACCAATAGCATGGAATTTACCTAGTCTTTCAGCTATCTTATATGAGATATTTCCAGTATTGATATCTGGGAACACAAAAACGTTTGCTGGTTCTGTTCAATTTAATTTTTTTGCTTTTTTACGCATAATATTTAAATCAAAAGCAGCATCAAATTGAATTTCACCGTAAATGTTGAAATTCTTTGTAAACTTTTCATCAACACTAGCGATTTGGTAGGCTTGACGTACCTTATCAACTGATGGTCCTTTACCACTACTATTTGTTGAATAACTTAATAATGCAATTCTTGGTTTAGAGATGTCGGCTATCTGCTTAGCAAAATATCCTAGTGATTTAGCTATAGCAGCCAATTGTTCAGCATCAGGATCAATATTTAGTGATGAATCGCCAAATATATATCTTGTATTGCCTTTTTCCATTATGAAACCACTACATACTGTTGGACAATTATGACTTGGTTTTACTATTTGTAGTGCTGCTCTTAATGTGTCAGCAGTCGTATATTCAATACCACAAATTTCTGCATCAGCATCACCAATTGAAACCATAGCAGAAGCTAAATAGTTTGGAGATTTTGCTAATTTCTCAGCTTCAGCTTGTGTTATTCCTTTAGATTTTCTAGCCTCATAAATAACTTCAGCATACTTGCTTGTATCTATATTATCAATAATAATGGTGCTGATTGATGATGGTAATTTTTCAGGAACTTCATTTTTGTTTCTAAATAAAAGAATAGGTCGAATATATTTTGTTTGCTGTACTAACTCTTTGACGCACTCAATAATGTCAGGATTCCATCCTTCTGCATAAACAATCTTAACTTCTTTTTTAGATTTGATTATTTTAGATTTTATTTTTTTTATTATAGACATACGTATGTATGATTATATAATATAAAGAATCAATATGGCAAATACGCAAGGTTCAAAAAAAATAGCTATTTATCCAGGATCGTTTGACCCTATACACGAGGGACATATAAATATCATAAAAAGATTATCTATATTATTTGATAAGCTATATGTGGTAGTTTCTTATAATGTTCACAAAAACAAACAAACTGATATTGATAGTCGTTTATATCAAGTTCGAAAAACGATAAAAGAATTAAATCTTAAGAATGTTCAAGTAGTTAAAAATACTGGTTTAACAATTAAATTTGCAAAGAAATTAAAGTGTAATTTTATTGTTAGAGGAATAAGAAATGTTCATGACTATAAATATGAACTAAATATGGCTAAAATTCATAAAGCGCTTGATGCATCGATAGATACAATATTGTTTATTACATCTAAAGAATTATCAAAAAAATCTTCAACAAATATTAGAGACATTCAAATAAAACTAAAAAAACTTAACAGTAAAAACAAGGAATAAATTATGGTATTAATTATTGATATTGGTAATACTTCTTTAAAAGCTGCTGTTTTCTCTACTAATAAAAAACCTTTATCTTTTTATTGTATTAATGGAAAAGATAAGATTAATAATTTATTTAAATCCATTAAATCTAAATATGATATTGCTTCATGTTATATTTGCTCAGTTAGATCTTCCATGAATAAAAGTGTCATATCCGCTACTAAACTAATTTTCAATATTGATGCACAAATTATTAAAAATCAAGAATTTAAAAAAGAATTAGATTTGTCAGAATTCAATATAAATGAGATTGGTACTGATATTTTAGCTTATGCTTTATTTTTAAAGAAAAAATACAAAAAATGTATAGGTTTTTGCTATGGAACAGCTGTTTTTGTAATCGGTGTTGATAATAGAAGGCTTTATGGTGCTATAATTTTCCCTGTTTCTTCTGCTGGCATAAGAGAATTAATAAGGAAAACAGAATTGATTCCGAGAAAATATAAAGCAATAAATACTAGTAACTTTTTTGAATTTGGTGCAAATACATTGGAATCATTAATTTCTGGATCAAACCATTACCATAATGGCATCGTATTAAGCATTGTTAATTATTTGGGTGAAAAATTTAATTTTAAAAATGTTTGCTTGACTGGTGGCAATGCACCAAAAGTAGAAGAATTAAAAGGAATTAACAGAAAAATTAATTTTTTTAATGATGATAATGCAATAATTTTAGGTGTATCATATTTAGTTTTTGACAAAAATAAAGCTAAAAAAGATCCTAAATAAAATATTAATTTTTATATAAATAAATATTTACTATTTATATTATTATAAATGTAATATATTTATACACAACTATTTACTATGATAGATTTAACTAAACTTTTGAACGAAGCTAGCATTCAATTCCAACAATGCAAAAACAAAAATGATTTGATTATTGCTAAAAATATTTTTACCAAAAAACATATAGCTCCTTTATATAGTCAATTAAAAACATTGTCTAATGATAAGAAACAAAGTTTTGGAAAAGAAATAAATACTTTTAAAAATAAAATTAATGACATATTTGAAGAATATGCACAAAAAATAGAAGAATTAACAAATGTTGACAACCATACACCGATTGCAGACTTATCTATAAATTCAACTGACTTAAGCAAAGGCGTGTTATCACCAATTAACATAGTATCGCAAGAAGTTATTGATTTTTTTAGAAAACTTAACTTTACTGTTGTTGGTGGAAATGAAGTTACTTCTGTCAAATATAATTTTGATAATTTGAATGTACCAAAAGATCATCCTGGCAGACAAACAAGCGAATCTTTATATATTGACGAAAATACTATGCTTCGTGCACATACAACTGCAGGAACTGCTGAACAAATTTTACTACATAACAAATCGAAAGATTTAAGAGTCTTAACTGTTGGTAATGTTTATCGAAATGATGATGATGATCTTTCACATTCTCATCAATTTAATCAAATTGATGTAATTTGGGTAAAAGACGGATTAACTGTTGGTAATCTAAAGTGATTAATGACTTCACTTTTACAACATTTATATGGAAAAGATGTAAAAATTAGATATCGTATGTCATTCTTTCCATTTACTGAACCTTCTATTGAGGGTGATATTGAATGTCCTGTATGTCATGGTAAGGGTTGCAGTTTATGTAAGAAATCAGGATGATTAGAAATTTTAGGTGCAGGAATGTTACACCAAGAAGTTTTGAAAAAAGCAGGAGTATCATGTAAAACAGCTATTGCTGCTGGAATGGGAATAGACAGATTAGCAATGATTAAATATGGCATTAGCGATATTAGATATTTATATACAAATGACTTTAGATTCTCTAAACAATTTAAAAAAGGAGGAAAATAATTATGTTAATTTCTAAAAACTTCTTAACTTCAATTGTTCCTCAATTCAAAAATGTTAGTGATGCTGATATTGATAAAGCAACATACAATTTAGGTATGGTACTTGAACAAGTAATTAAACATCCTAAATTAGATAACATCTATGTTGGTAAAGTTTTGCAATTTGAAAGAATCAAAGGTTCTAAGAAACTTCGTTATGTTGTTGTTGAAGTTGATAACAAAAAAACTTATAACATTGTTTGTGGTGCTAATAATTTTAAGAAAAACGACCTTGTAGCTGTAGCTCTTCCTGGTGCTAAATTACATAATGGTATTAATATTGCTGAAAGAGACATTCTTGGTTATAAATCTCAAGGTATGCTATGTGGATATAATGAACTAACTCCATACGGTAGTGAATATTTAGATTATAATGATAAAAATGGTATTGTTATCTTAGATAAAAATGCTAAAGTTGGCACTTGCACTGTTGCTCAGGAACTTGGTTTAGATGATACAATTTATGACTTAACTTTACCTTCTGATCGTCCAGATTGAATGGGATCTATTTTAATTATTAAAGATCTTGCTAATTGATTTGGATTTAAATTTAATCTAAAACAAGTTGTTTCACAATTAAAAACATTTGGTAATAATCTTATAAAGATTAATAAAGATTTATGTTCTTTTGCTTCTTATTTAAAAATTGATAATGTAAATTTCAAAAAATATAGCCCTTGAAAATTAAAAAGACTTTTAATTAATAATGGTTGCAAATGTGAGAATAAAATAATCGATTTAATTACACAAATTACATATTTAACAGGTATTGCACCTTTAATATTTGATGCTAATAAAATTACTAATAATATCATTGAAAAATATGCTGATAAAAATCAACATATTACATACAATAGCAAAACATACAATTTAACAAATGAAGATGTAATTTTAACTGACAACAATGGCGAAGTTTTAGCTATTGAGGGTGTTTGTGTTGATGACAAGTATACACCACAATTAACAAGTAAATCTCTTGGTTTATACATAAGCAATTTAACTCATTGATTGCCTCGTAAGAGTGCTATGGTTCACAATATTAGCACTCTAACTTCAAAGTTTGCAGTTAAACCTGTTTCATTATTTCAAATTAATTTATTTATCAAATATATTGAAAAGAAATTTAAAAATACAGTATTAACAAATTTGTGTAATACAATTGAATCTAACAAAGAAATCGCTTTTAATCTTAAAGAGTGCTTAGATTTTATTAAACCAATTGATGCTAAAAGATTCAAATCAACTTTAAGATCTTTGAATTTTAAAGTATTAAAAACTTCTGCTATCGTGCCTGGCTATCGTAAAGATTTAGTTAACCAGTATGACTTGTGTGAAGAAGTAATTAAAAAATTGTCAATTGATGTTATTGAAATTCAGCCTATTGAAGCAACAATAGATGTTGGTTTTAATAATCATGATGAGTTTTATTATTTAAACAACTTAAGACAAATTATGATTGATAATTTCTTTGTAGAAACTAAGACGTATAACTTAACAAGCAAGGAAGCTATTGAAAGATGAAATGTTTTTGGTTTAAAACCGATGTATGAACTACATCCATGTTCAAATAATGAACATCGATTTATGAAATTATCATTAGTTGATAATATGTTAAAAGTTATTGAATATAATTTAAACCGAAAAAATAACTTATATCCTATTTTTGAATTACAAAAGATTTACAATGTAAAAAATGAATGAAATTTAACTTGCATTTCTTTTGCTAAATATTCTATTGATAAAATTCATAATTCATATATTAATTTAGATACATTTGGATTAAAAGCAATTCTAGCTCAAATTCAAAATTTCTTTGGTGTTAATTTAGGTATGCAAAAAGCAACAAATCCTTGTTTCGCTAAACAAGATTGTTTATCAATTAAATATCAAAATGAAATTATTGGTTATATTGGTTGTTTAAATAAAAAACAATTAAAAGCATATAAAATTAATCAAGAACTATATGCGTTAGTTTTAAACATTGAACCATTGATGAATGCTGTAACTACAAATGAATTAAAAATTAAACCACTATTAACAACTTTACCAGTATTAAAAGATATTACATATCTTGCGAATAAAAATACAGATGTAGAAGGTATTAATAAAGAAATTAAATCTTTAAGTTTTATTGCAGATTATGAATATATTTCTGCATACCAACAAGAAAATAGTGACATTATTTCATATACTATTCACGTAACAATCAATAATAATGAAACTTTAACAAAAGAAAATATTGATATGTTTATTAATAATATTGTCAATATTATTAAAAAACACAATGGTGAAGTAAAAGGATTTTAAATAAATGAAAAGAAAAGATTATATTGATTGAGACCAATATTTTATGGGTGTAGCTGAATTATCAGCACATAGATCAAAAGATCCTAATACACAGGTGGGCTGTTGTATTGCTTCACCTGATAATAAAATTTATTCGTTAGGATATAATGGTTTGCCTAATGGATTAAGTGATGATGAATTTCCATGAGACAATAAATCTAACAATCCAGAAGAAACAAAATATCCATATGTTTGTCATTCTGAATTAAATGCAATACTTAACTTTACTGGTCACTCATTACGTGGTTGTAGATTATATGTAACATTGTTCCCATGCAATGAGTGCGCTAAAGCTATTATCCAATCAGGAATTAAAGAAGTAATATACCGAGACAACCTTTATCCAGATTCAGTAGCAACTAAAGTATCAATTAAGATGTTCAAGGCTGCTAATGTCAAAGTTACAAAATATAAAAATAAAAACAGGGAAATTAAACTAATAATATAAGGAAGTAAAATATGAAAAAGGTAATTAAAAGAGATAATCGATTATCAGAATTTAATGCAGATAAAATTAGAAATGCTATTATTGCTGCTGCGCAATATAATCAAATAGATTTATCATTAATGCAAATTGATGATATTTTAAAACAATGTATACAAAAAATCGAAGCTATTCAACTTGAATCTATTGCTGTTGAACAAATTCAAGATATTGTTGTTGAATCAATAAAAGAATGTGGATATGATACATTAGCTGCTTTGTACCAAAATTACCGTGAGCAACGTACTAAATTACGAGAACACAAGAGTGATTTAATGAAAAAAATTATCGCGATTGGAGTTGAAACAGATCGTGATAATGCAAATGTTGGTAACAACTTCTCAGCAAAACTATTACGTATTGCATCTGAAGCAAATAAATGACATGTATTAAATACTGTGCTTCCTGAAAAACTAGCAAAACTACATGAAAATGGTGACGTTTATATTCATGATTTAGATAGTTACAATTTAACATTGAACTGTTTGCACTTGCCTACTGCTAAATTATTAAAAAATGGTTTTAATACTGGATATGGAACAATTAAATCTCCTAAAAGTATTGGTGTTGCTGCTGAGTTAGTATGTATTATGCTTCAAGCTTCGCAAAACGATATGTTTGGTGGTCAATCACACCCAAATTTTGATAATGATTTAGCTCCTTATGTTAATATTACAAGAGAAAAAATTCGTCAACAAGTATTAGAAGATGGCGTGACTGGTGATAAAGCTGAAGAAATTATTAAAAAAAGAACTAAGGATGCTGTTGATCAAGCAATGCAAGCTATTGTGTTTAATCTAAATACAATGCATTCACGTGCTGGAAGCCAAGTTCCTTTTAGTTCATTAAACATCGGTATTCCTCAAAGTGATGATGCTGCTTTAATATGTCAATCTTTTTTAGAGCAATATATGAAAGGTTTAGGAAATGGCGAACAACCAATTTTCCCAAATATTATCTTTAGAGTAAAAGCTGGTGTAAATAGAAATCCAGGTGATAAATATCATTATTTATTTGAATTAGCATGTAAATCAACAAGCTTAAGAATGAATCCTACATTCATGAATATTGATGCTGATTTTAATAAAGAATATTATGATAAAGGCATTTTACCTGCAACAATGGGCTGCCGAACCTATGTTTTATCTAATTGTAATGGCCCTGCCGGTGTTGAGGGACGTGGAAATAATGCGCCATCAACAATTAATTTGCCAAGAATTGGTATTCTAGCAAATCATGACATTGACAAATTCTTTAAACTTTTAGATGAAAGAATTAACGATGCTCTTGAAATTTTATTAAATCGTTATGAAGTTTTAAAGAAATTAAAAGTTAAGGACTTGCCCTTTGTATGTGGCCAAGGGCTAATGAAAGGTTCTGAAAATCTAAGTTTAAATGATAGCATTGAACCTGTAATGAAAAACGGTACTTGAGGAATTGGTTATATTGGTTTAGCTGAAACTTTGGTTGCTTTAATTGGCGAACACCATGGTCAAAGTGAAAAGGCAAAAGAATTAGGTTTAAAAATTGTTACCCATATTCGTCAAAGATGTGATGAAATTAAAAAAGAAAAATCAATGAATTTTAGTTGCTATGCAACTCCTGCGGAAGGTTTGAGTGGTAAATTTGTTAAAATGGACCAGAAATTATTTGGTAAGATTCCTGGAGTAACTGATAAAGAGTACTACACAAACTCATATCACATTCCTGTTTCTTTCCCAATTTCTATAGCTGATAAGATAAGAATAGAAGCTCCATACCACAAATTGTCAAACGGTGGCCATATCTCATATATTGAATTTGATTCATATCCAAGTGCAGAAGTAATCGAAAAAATTATAACATGAGCATACACAGAAACAAACATCAACTATATGGGTATTAACTTCCATATTAGATATTGTTTAGATTGTTGTCATGATGAAGAATAATTTATGGCAGAAAAAATAAGATTAGCTGGAATAGCACAAAATAGTTTAGTTAATGGTTTAGGTTTGAGGAAAGTTTTCTTTTCTCAAGGCTGCACACATAAGTGTAAAAATTGTTTTAATCCTTCTACTTGAAGTTTTGAAAGTGGAGAATTAATTGATATTGATGATCTTGTAAAACAAGTAAAAGATGAATATTTTTTAGATGGCGTCACTTTTAGCGGTGGTGATCCTTTCCAACAAGCAGATAAATTTGCAACTCTTGCAAAACAATTAAAAAAAATTCATATTAATATATGGTGCTACACTGGATATACCTGAGAAGAATTGCTAGAATTATCTAAAACAGATAATGGAGTGAGAGATTTAATGCATAATTGTGATGTTATTGTTGATGGCCCTTTTATCCAAGAAGAACATGAACCAGGTTTATTATTTAAAGGCAGTAGAAACCAAAGAATCATTAATGTAGTTGAGTCATTAAAACAAAATAGAATTGTTTTAATGAATATTACTAAAAAATAATTTTATATTTATAATAATGAGTAATAAGGATATATATGAACAAGAATAAAAAAGTTACATACTTAACACCAGATCAAGATGTTTGTCCAGTTTGTGGAAGTAAACATATCCAAAATGTTAGTCGTATTACAGGCTATCTATCATTAGATGAAAGATTTGGAAGCGGAAAAGTTGCTGAAAGAAATGATAGAGTTTGTCACAATAACAATAAACACGAAAAAATCTACTCTAAATAATTTAGAATAATTAAATAAAAAAACAAGGCTTGTGCCTTGTTTTTATTTTTTTATCTGGTGGTGTTGTCGACATCTAGCTTCGTATGATTCGTTATCACCAATTTGAATAATCTCATCAGATATTTTTGCAGGTTCACCATTAATTAATCTTTGAGTTCTGTTTGCTTCGCCACCGCACACAGTACAAATAGCCGTTAGTTTTGTTACATGATCAGCATATGCTAATATATTAGTCATAGCCGGAAAAGGAATACCACGGAAATCAAGATCAAGTCCTGCTACATAAACTACATATCCTAAATTAGCTAATTTATTACATATTTGACCTAATTCTTCATCCAAAAATTGTGCTTCATCAATTGCTATAGCATCAATCTTAGTATTATTTTTAGTTTCATATTCTTTTAAATAATCGATAATCTCAGAAGATTTAGATATTTTAATGCATTTATTGTTCCTACCATCACGAGAGGTTACATGGGCAGATCTGGTATCAATCTTAGGTTTAAAAATTAAATATGATATATCAGCATATTGGAAACGATTAATACGTCTTAACATTTCTTCTGATTTTCCTGCAAACATTGGACCGCATATTACTTCTATCCAGCCTTTTTGTTTATTAAATGCATTTAGTTTCATAACTATTCCTTTTTATACATTAAACCTGAATAAACACACATCACCATCTTCCATGATGTAGCTTTTGCCTCCAGTGTGCATTCTTCCTTTTTCTTTTACTGCTGCTTCAGATTTAGCTTCTAGTAAATCTTTTCAATTACATATTTCAGCACAAATAAAACCTCTTTCAAAGTCTGTATGAATAAGACCGGCACATTGAGGTGCAGTCATACCTTTTTTAAAAGTTCAAGCTTTTGTTTCTTTCTTACCAAATGTGAAGAATGTTTCTAAACCTAATGTTTTATATGTAGCTTTAATTAAATTATCTAAACCAGTTTGTTTTATTTGTAAATCTTTAATAAATTGTTCACGATCCTCATCTTTTAAAATAGAAAGTTCATATTCAGTACTAATAGAAATAGGAATTACTAGTTCTTTAGTTGTCGATGATATACATTCTTTTAATTTAATATAATTTTTATTATTTTCTGGACAAGTTATATCATCTGCATCGATATTAGCAATATAAATCATTGGTTTCATTGTTAATAAATTAAAACTTTTAACCATTAACAATTCTTCTTTTGATAATTCTGTATCTTTAGCTAATTTAGTTTCTAAAAGTACTTGTTTTATCTTATTACAAGTTTGTAATTCTTGTTCACTTAATTTATCACCAGTTTTTACTTTTGGTATTAATTTTTCTATTCTTTTAGTAATAACTTCTAAATCAGCCATTATTAATTCAAGATTAACAATACCTATATCTCGAATAGGATCTACTCCATCATAAACATGTGTAATGTTTTTATCTCCAAAACATCTCACAACATGACAAATTGCGTCTACTTCACGAATGTTAGATAAAAATTTATTTCCTAAACCTTCACCTTTACTTGCACCTCTAACCAAACCCGCAATATCAACAAAAGTACAAGTAGCAAATGTTGTTTTTTCTGCTTTTGCTAATTCAGCTAATTTAATTAACCTTTCATCGTATACTTTTACAACACCAACATTAGGTTCAATAGTAGCAAATGGATAATTTGCTGCTTCAACTTGAGAATTAGTAATTGTATTAAATAATGTTGATTTACCAACGTTTGGTAATCCAATTATGCCTGCGAATAATGTCATATATATACTTATTTTACTTATTAATGTCTTAAAGGAAGGATTAAAAATTTTAAATTTTCTTCTTTTTTATCAGTAATTAATATTGGTTTATTTATATTAATAAAATTAAATGTGATTGTTTTATTATCAATTGCTTTTAAAATATGATTTAAATATCTAACATTTAATAAGAAATCAAATTTTTCATTAAAATTAGCATTAGTAATTTGAATTTCCTCAAAAGAGTCACCGAATTCAATGTTTTTACTAGATATTGAAATTTTATCTTTCTCAATTAACAAATTAAATGTTGCGTCTTTTTCATTTTGAATTAAAGGCAATGTTCGATTAGCAGCATCAATAAGTGTAGATTTATCCACATCAAAAACATTATTATAGTTTGCTTCAAGTGTTTTATAAACTGATGGATAATCTGATTCTAAAAGTTTAAAGAAAAATATATTTTGATTATCTTCAATTATTAATTTACCATTACTTCATCATAAATTAGGTTGTTCTTTGCTTTCAACAGATAATATATTTAAAAAGTTTAAAATTTTTGTTGAGATAATAATTTTAAATTTTGTACCTGTATATGGTTCTTGATAATATGATAAATGGTATGAATCAGTAGCAATAGCTTTTATTAAATTATCATCATTATCAGTGTCTAAACAAATACCATTTAAAACATTTGCTTCGTCATTTGAATAAGCAACAAAACTATTTAATTTATCATTAATTTTTTGAATGAATTTATTTGAAAGTTTAAAATTCGTTCAATCTGAATATTGAAAAGAAATATTTGGATATGAATTTGGATCTAAAATATTTAAATTACATGAAAATTTATCATTGTAAATTTTCAATACTGATTCATCGATGATTTCTAAAGTTAATTTTTTAGATTTTAAAGAATTTAAAATATTTATTATCATCTTACCTTTAACTAAAAATTTACCTGTTGATTCTATTTCAAATCCTTCTTTTATATTAATTTGACTGTAACATAAGTTATTTGATGTAACTAATGTAATAGAATTTTCATTAACTTCAAATAAAATACTTTCTAATATAGGATTTAATCCTTTAGTATCAATTGTATTTAAAGCAAGTTGAATATTTTTAATTAAAATGTTGGTGTCTATTGTTATTTTCATAATAAATTTATTTTATATTTATTTTATATTTATATATTATTATATGTCTTGTCGGAAAGTTGGAAATTAAATATTTTTATATATTTTTTCAATAAAATTTTTTAAATTTTCATCCTTTTCTAATATTTTTTCTATTTTTTCCACTGATTCCATTACTGTAGAATGACTTCTACTACCAAAATATTTACCTATTTCATCATAAGGCATGTCATATTTTTTTCTCAAAACATATTGACATACATGACGACAATTAGAAATTTCATGTTTTCTAGATTTAGATTTGACTTGTTTAGGATTTACTCCGTAAGCTGAACAAATCATACTAATAACAATCTGTGGATCAACTGTATAACCCTTATTTTTTATTTCATTTTGATCATCAATTTCAGTAGCTTTTTGTACTGTATTTATAGTAATAATTGAATTAGGTGCTAAATTATTGTAAACATAAAACATTACTTTATTTAAAAAACCTTCAAGTTTTCTTATATCATCTTGATTTCGTCTAACAATATAATCTATAGCTTCAGAAGCAACCACATAATCTTTATATTCTTCTTTAATTTTCATTTCTAAAATATGAGTCATAGCTTCTAAACTAGGTTTAGTAATTTGGATATGTAACCCAGAAGTAAATCTTGAAATCATTCTTGGTTCAAAATTTTCTAACTGATTAGGATGTTTATCACTTGTTAAAATAATTATTTTACCATGAGTAATATTGTAATTAAAGATATTAAAAAAGATTTCATTTATTTTTTCTTTTTTTGCTAAAAATTGAACATCATCAATTAATAACAAATCATATGATTGATATTCATCTTTTAATTTTTCAATACTCTCATTATTTTTAGAACTTAGAGCATGATAAATTTCTCTAACAAATTCATCAGATGTAACATATTTAATTTTTGAAGTTGGATGAAGTTTAGCGTATTCATTTCCAACAGCATGAAGTAAATGAGTTTTTCCTAATCCTACACCACTAGAAATAAAAATAGGATTTCAAATTTTTTTAGAATTAAAAATACTTTTAACAGCATTATATGCGCTTTTATTAAAATTTTCAACGTAAAAATTTTCAAAAGATAGAGCTACGTTTGTATTAGAATTATTTAATAAAAAAATATCAGCATTTTTATTATCTTTTTTAATTTGTTCTTCTAAAGTAATAATGTCTTCATGTGTTAAAAAAATAATATCCAACTTATTATTAATTGTATTTGCAAAGGTTTTAATAAATAAATCTTTATAGTTATTTTCAATGGTACTTTTTAAAAAATTATTATTTACTAACAAAACAATTTTATTATCAACTATTCCATAAAAAAGTACATTTTTTAGAAAATCATTGTAAATTTGGTCATTGTTTATAGTTTTTTTAATACTATTTTTAATGTTAATAAAATTATCTCTAATAATTTTTGTATCGTAATTCATTATTTATTTTTCTATCTAACCACTTAGACTTGAAAATTATTATATTAAAAACATTAAATGCACATAAATTATTTGAGCTATGTTGCAAAAAGTGAGCATTTTTTACTAGAAATTATCTCCAAAATCTTATTTCAAAACATGCTTCTTTTTAACAAATAAATTTCAACAATTTTTTGTTGGCCAGTAAAGTTTGTACCTCTATTGCAATTTAATAAGTGTCTTATAGGAGAATTAATTCCACCATCAAGAACATTATTCATATTCTTTACTTCACAATTATCAAGAAAATTAAATAATGTCTTATTTAGAATTAATTTACCTAGATTAAAAGCTGCTGATCTTAATCTTGCATGTGTAAATCAAATTTCACCTGTTTCAGCATTAACACTTTTTTGACTAATAAATTCATAA
>CADCCU010000005.1 GCA_902800015.1 uncultured Ureaplasma sp.
TAACCTATCTTTCCAGAGATGTAATCTCTTGTTTTTTTATTTTTTGGAGTAAAGAAAATGTTTCTTGTATCTCCATATTCAATTAAATTGCCTTTATAAAAAAAGGCTGTATAATCACTAATTCGCTGAACTTGCGCCATTGAGTGAGTGACTAATATAATTGTATATTTTTTCTTTAATTCTAAAATTAAATTTTCAATTTTAGCTGTAGCAATTGGGTCTAATCCTGAAGTAGATTCATCCATTAATAATACTTCAGGTTTTAAAGCAATAGCACGAGCAATACATAGTCTTTGTTGTTGTCCACCAGATAATGCACTAGCTGGAGCAAAAAGTTTATGGCTTACTTCATCCCATAAAGCTGCAGCAATTAAAGATTCTTTAACAATCTTATCTAAAATATCTTTTTGTAAAATTCCATGAGATCGAGGGCCAAACGCAACATTGTCATAGATGCTCATTGGAAAAACAGTTGCTTTTTGAAATACCATACCTACTTTTGTTGTCAATACAGAAGAATTAAGTTTTTTTGAATATAAGTTTGTACCATCATTAAAATATATTGCCCCATCATGATGTGTATTTGGTATTTCATCATTCATTCGGTTAAAACATCTTAATAATGTTGATTTGCCACAACCACTAGGACCTATAAAAGTAGTTACTTTATTTCTTTTAATCTTAATGTTGATATTAAATAATGAATGCACATTACTATAGTAAAAATCAAAATTGCATACTTCGAAAATGTTTTTAGGATTAAAATTTGGATTTTTATTATTTAGTAAATCATTGTTTTTCTTTACTAAATTGAGATAAATTTCTTTTTGATTTTTATTTAAAGAGATTTTTTTAAAAAATCTCATTATTTTATTGCAATCATAGATAGCTTTGGCTTTTATATAGTCAAATTGTTCTTGTTCAACACTAATAATATTTCTTACATTAATAGTTTTTATTGCATCTGTGTATCATTTTTTAATTTCAGCTTTTTTATTAGCATATTGTTTTTTGATTTTTAGTTTTTGAGATTTTGACTCAACTTTTTTTAAATCCTGCTTATAAATGTTTTTAACATCAAGGAGCTTATTATGATATTCAGTATTAACTAAAGCAATCTCTTGCTTTATTTTTTGCTTTTGTTTTACTCTAATCATTTTCTGTTTATCCATAATGTTTAACTATATTATTGTAAATAATATTTGATTGAACTCTGTAATAATAAGATTTTATTATTCTTAAAAATTTATTTAAATTTAATTTGTTTTTTAGTTGTTGTAGCTTTGTATTAGTTATTTTATTACTTTCTTGCTGATTATTAATTCGTTTTAATGAATCGTAACGATCTTTTTCACGTTTAGCTTTATATTTGTAATATCATGGAATGATTACATGAACAATCATAATAATACCTAATACAAGCATCATTGTAATAAATGCACATTCATACATAATAGAGTCAGCTTTGTCCATGTTTGTTTCATAAATTTGTGCATAAATCCTTGTTGTTAATGTTTGCCCTTCGCCAATCAATGAAATTGATGAACTACTTGCTAATCCACTAGTTAAGTATAATGGTGCTGTTTCTGCTAAAATTCTACCTATTGATAATACGATACTTGTCCTTACACCTTGTCTAGCAATTGGTAAGACTACTTTTCTAAATGTTTCTCATTTACCTGCACCAAGTGCATATGAATTAGTTCTTAATTCATTTGGCACTGCTTGTAATGCTTGATGTATAGTACGAATAAATGCAGGTAAAATAACAATTAATATTGTTAATATACCAGCAATCAAACTTTTTCCTGCATGTCCTTGACTTGTTCAACCTAAGGTCTGAATAAAGAAAATTAAACCAAACATACCAAATAAGATACTTGGTGTTGCTCCTAGTGAATCAATAAAGAATAACAATGTTTTTTTCAATCTACTTTCTTTAGCAAATTCACTTAAATAAATTGCAATTAGTAAAGATATTGGAAATCCGATACCAATAGCAACTAAGATAACTAAAATTGTATTAACAAATGATTGGCCAGTTGTATCCTTCGAAAATGCTGTAGCACTTGCATATTGTGATGCTACTCCAATGCATCCATTAACAAAAATATTTTCAAGAATTCAGAACAAAAAGGCTAAAGCAAGAATAATTGCAAATCATTCCCAAAATATTTTTCAGTAATCATAAACATGAGCAAACTTATTTTTAGTAATTCTTGTGCCAACATATTCAGGAACATCAGTTTTGCTAATTGTTGAATGGTATGTAATCTTCTCTCATAAAATTCCTAATTTATTAGGAATAAAATAAAAGAAACTACCAATTACTTTAGTAAATCTTGTTCATTTATTGTTTTTAATTTTTGCATTCTTCTTGGTAATTTTCATTGCAATGGCATTAAATATTAAAACCATAATAAACATAATGATACCGAAAGCAAATAATAAACCTTGTAATGCTGGTCCACCAGCTTCAGCAAACATATTAGCAGAAATTAATGCACCTAATGTTCTTAAACCACTAGTTATTATTTGCACAAAGCCATTATCAAATGTATTATTGTACATTTGAGATTGTAGAATCATACTTACAGCCATAGTTTCACCAATTGCACGACTAATAGCCATTAGTATTCCTGTAGCGCTAGCATTCCGACATTCCTTTTTACAAACCTTATAAATCGCTCTTGTCTTAGTATTGCCTAAAACCATAGCGCCCATTAATAAATCATGGCTTACACTATCAAGAGCATTTAAATTTAATGAAACTACTGTTGGTAGAATCATAAAACTTAACATAAATGAAGCAGTTAAAATGCTAAAGTTACTGCCTGTGTGAAATATAGCATTAGTAATGTTACCTAATGCTTGTATTGCAAATAAACCAAAAATAACAGAAGGAATATCTGCTAATAACTCTATTGCGATTCGTAATGGTTTTTGAATTTTAACTGGTATACGATATTTGATAAACACTGATGCTTTAATGCCTAATGGTCCAGCTATCAAAATTGCAATTGTTGTTGTTAACAAAGTAATTAAAGTAGGCAATCAAACACTAGCTTGATTTTTACTTAAATCAAATCGACCAGAGAAAAGAATATTAACAATTCCATAGAATTGAAATCCAGGAATTGATGCATAAATAATGAAAGCAATTAAAGCAACAAATATTAATGCAAATAACCAAGATAAAATGGAAGTTATAATCTTTGCAGATTTATCTGCTTTAGCTTTTTTAAGGCCCAATGCTATATTTTTATTTGCAGAATGTTCCATAGCTATTCAACAGCTCCAAAGATGACTTCTTGTTTGTCTCAATTATCACCGCGTTCATTCATTAGTTCGCTATCACAAATTCATAATGAATCTTGTTTACACATTGACTTGTATTGATCATCATTAATTCCTTGAGCACCAAACTTTAAAAATCCTCCAGTTGATGAGTATGATAAAATGTCTTCAATAAATTCTAAAGTTTGACTTGATGCATTAACACTTAATAATAAATTAAGTGGACGAAAGAAATTATAACCTTTGGCAATATTGTTATTTTTATATTTAATTTTGTTGTATGCTAAAATACCATATTTGTTATTTTCAATTAATTTATAGTTTTGTTCAACAAAACTTGATGATAAATAAATCATCGATCCAGGAATATTATTGCTTGCAAATATAGATCAAGCTCGTGAGTTAGCTTCATCAGTGTCATATAATTTGAAGTCACTACCATAATTGCCATTTTCAAATGATGCAATTTGCTGATCAGTTAATTTAGTTTTATCATACTTATCAAAATGACAGCACTCAAAGAAACTAGCAGCCGTGCCACTAGTTAAACTACCTCCGCTACGTGCATAAGGAATTACTGTTTGGTTTGCAAATAATTCATGATCTGCATCAGAAATATTTATATCGTTATTCAAAAATAATCCTAAATTAGGTTTATCATTTGGCAAACCATCATTAAAGCCTGAAAATGTGCGATATAAATTCGTGATATTTTCCTCATCTAAATTTAATACTTGATTTAAATCAATGTTTTGACTTATACCCTTTGGAGGAATATAAATAATACAAATACCTTCTCAACCAATGGTTACAGTCTTAATCTTATTATTAATTCATTCTGATTTGTATGATTCTTTGATAGATGTGAAAGGGTTTTTACTTGCAGTGCCAATATTAGTGAAATTATTAGCGACTTGGCTGATACCAAAGCCACTACCACCAGCATCAACATTAATATCAACATTTTTGTCTTTAAAATAACTTTTAGCATAATCTTCAACGAATGGTTTCACACCACTAGACCCTACGCATGAAATTGTTTTAACATGGTTAAAAGGAACAATAAAAATACAAACAAATCCAATAAGGATTAAACCAGATAAAACATATAAAGAATATTTAACTCATTTTTTCATATGTTTTAGAAATTTATGTTCATGATGGTGTTATTAAATTTAGTTAGTCTTTTTGAGTTCAAAGATTCATTACACTATCAAAATATTCATCTGCTGAACCTTCTGATGAAAGTATTTGTTTGAATTGTTGAGGTACGCCTTCTTTTCAAACAAGACCATATGCCATGTCACTACTACCTTGACACTTAAATGCTTTCTCAGTTTCTGAAGATGTAGATGTAAACACAGATGTTAGATAACTTAGTAAATCACGCATTGTAGTTGCTGATTTATCATTTCTTGCATATTCACCTTCAACAATTACTTTTTTATCATCAGTATTAATATCACGATCTTTAGCCTCTTTTACATCATCTGAATTTCATTTTTTATCAAATGAACGATATTCAACACTTGATGGATCTTCGCTTGGTCTTAATAAATCCTTTTTTGCTACTTCGACAGTTTCAATATCAATGTATAAAACTATTCCAAAATCAATGCTTGCATTTAAATATGAATCTTTGTTTATTGCTTTATAAAATGAAGAATCTTCAAAAGCACCGTTTTCAGAATAGACAGAATGTGTCTTTTCATATCTAGGGTTATTAGAAAAAAGATAATTAGATTGTTCACTACATTCAGAACCTAAAATTATCATGTAATTACCTGAATGGAAGTTTTTAGTACCACAAATTAAATCTTCAAAAGATATTTTTAATTTGTTACATTCCTGTAAACTTGTTGCTACCTTTGCATTAGCAAAAGACACTTCATATAAACAAGCGTTGTATGTAGGAGTACATGATGTAGTTGTAACAATTGGTGCAACAATTGCAGCTGAACTTAATGGTAATAAAAGTTTGTAAATCCGCTTCATATAATTTGATTTTTAATATTATATATAATTTTATAGTAATGAAAAAAATAAAGATCTATAGTGTTCCAAGTTTAAAATTTCAAGCAAAAAGGGACATAAACACTGAAAAAATTAAGAAAAATACTTTTAAGATTGATAAAAAATATAAATTGCCATTTTATAAAAACTTAAGTTTTTATATTAGAACTTATGGTTGTCAAGCAAATGTTATTGATTCACAAGTAATTTCTAAAATTTTACTTAATCTTGGTTTTAAACAATCTAATGATATTAATAAAGCTGATTTTGTTATTTTAAATACTTGCGCAATTAGGGAAAATGCTGAAAATAAAGTTTACGGCGAAATAGGATTTTTATTTAATTTACGTAAAAAAAATCCAAATTTTCGAATTGCTCTTTCTGGTTGCATGCCCCAACAAGAAACAACAATCAATAAATTGAAAAATGATGAAAAAGTTGACCTCATTTTCGGTGTTCATAATATAGATGAATTACCTAAATTTGTATATGAAATATACAAAAATAAAACCAAAGTTATAAGTATTAAACATAAAAATGAAAATTACTACAAAATCATGCCAAGACAACATGAAACCAAATTTAAAGCTTTTGTTACTATCATGGATGGATGTGATAACTTTTGTACTTATTGTATTGTTCCTTATACAAGAGGCCAACAAATTAGTCGTAGTAAGCAAGACATCATTAATGAAATCAAACAATTAATTAAAAATGGATGCCAAGAAGTAACATTAATTGGACAAAATGTTAATGCTTATGGTCTAGACTTTAAATCAAAACATTATTACTTTAAAGATTTGTTAACAGACGTAGCAAAATTAAAAATACCAAGAATAAGATTTGCCACCAGCAATCCTTGAAATTTTGATCTAAAGATTGTAGACGTTATGAAAAAATATAAAAACATCATGCCAGCTATTCATTTACCTGTGCAATCAGGTGATCAACAAATTCTTAAGAAAATGAATCGTTCTATGAAAATAGATGATTACATTAAAATCATTAAGTATATTCATAAAAACATTAAAGACTGTGCAATTACTACTGATATTATTGTTGGTTTTCCTAACGAAACTGAACAACAATTCAAAAATACTTTAAAACTTTATAGAAAAATAAAGTTTGACAATGCTTTTACATTTATTTATTCAAAGCGCGAAGGAACTCCAGCAGCTAAAATGAAAGATACAATTGATGAACCAACTAAACAAAAAAGACTAGCACAACTAAATGAATTAGTACGTAAATATGCAAAATTTAATAATAATAAATATTTAAGAAAAACAATTCCAGTTTTAGTTGATGGAATTAGTAAAACTAATAAAACAAGATTGATGGGTTATTCACCACAATTAAAAGTTGTTAATTTTACTGGAAATGCTAAACCAGGAGATATTGTCAATGTCAAAATTACTTCATCAAATCGTTTTTCATTAATTGGTAAACAAATTAACTAATATCATTTCTTCAATAATAAATTGTTGATCCAGCAAAGAAAACAAAGCTAGCCAAACATCAAAATATACTTGTACTTGCCCGAGTATAAAATTCATTAGTTGTGTATCGATATATAGAATTTATGCTATATCCTTGCTGATTATATACAGTGATATATTGATTAGGGAACATAAAATAATATTTATCTTTTCTTCCTTCAGGAGTAACATCAATTAAATCATGGCCTTGTTCATCTATACCATATGAACTATAAGCAAATCGTTTTGTTGTTCAACTTGTAGTTGAAGAATCAATTTGACCTACACCAGAATATGATAAATAACATCTTACAAATCGATCAACAGTAATATTTTCGTTTTCATCAAATTCAGGACCGCCATTATGAGGGTTTGTAATTGTTACTTCCTTATTAAAACTATTTTGAAATTCATTATTTTTATTTGTTAAATAATCAATGGCACTATCTAATCCAGAATTATTAATTAATTGTTCAATAATTTGTGATCAATAAATCATACAAAATTGTTTCAACATGCTATATTGAATTTTTGCCATTGAATAATTAATGTTTGTTAAATCATTATTAGATAAAGCATATTTTTCTTTATTGTTAATGATAAAATTGTAACATAAGGTATCAAAACTTTTTTGAGCAGTTTTAGCATTTTCAACATGGGTTGTGCTATTGTCATTAAAAATATCATAATTATCATTGCTTAGAAGTTCAAACATGATATTGTTATATACATCTGCGTCAAATTCTTCATTTTTTGCATTAACATCTAATAGATTAGATTCTGATATATATGTTGATGGAATAACATTGAACTTAATATTTAAATTTGAAAGTCATATATCATGTGTAGTATTACCAAAATATTTTAGTCATGATGCAATATCGCTTTTTAGTCCTAATGAAAAAAAACCAATTGATGAATAAGCTGACTTTGTTGCTGCTTCAGAATAAATGTCATTAGATATCGGCAAAACAAATGGGTAATAGTTTTGGTTTGATTTTTCATAAATAGTTACTAAATAATTAAGTAATGTGTCATCTTTACTTTCTATTTTTGTAGTAAACCTTGGAAATTGACCAAACGTTGAAGTCTCAAGTGTTGTATTAATATCATCCAAGTTAAATAATTTATAAAAACTTGACAATTGATAGCTTATATTTAATGATTGATAAATAAAGTTTGATAGATCGCTAGTTTCATTATTTGCATTATATAAATCCATAGCAGGCGCAGTATTGTAATAAGCAAAATTATCTAAAGTTAGATCATTAGTTTTTATTGAAAATGATGTAATACTGCCACCTGTTTTGGAGATAATATTAGAAGTTTTAGATGACATAACAACAGAACCGATAATATCATAGATTGATATAACAATTGCTACAATTGTAACACTGACAAAAATTTTTAATTTATTGGTAAAACTACCAATAAAAGCTGCAAGGCTTGAAAAAATCAAACCAACAATAAAAGAACCAATAATTAATGATGCAATTAGAGAAGGGATTTTATCATATGGCATTCCATTTGGGTTATTTACTGCATCGTAGTTACCAAATGCCATAGTGAATAATGAAATTATGACATAACCTATACTAAACAAAATTGTTGCTAAAATTACTCATATTAATTTGGGTAATAAAATTTTTATTCTTTTTAATGGTTTAGAATAAATTATTAATTCTGAGCCATCTTCAATATCATTTTTAAAAGCATAGCCAACTAACAATGCACTTTTAATAGCTTCAATAGTAACAAATGTTGTTTGAATATTAATCATGTCAAAGTTTCACATTAATATTGGTGATGATTTTGTTAATGCTGGAATAATAATTAGAAAAGTAAGCTCAAACAAATAGCCAACAAATGCAACTGCTCATAGTGGTATTTTTGAAAATATTACTTTTGATAGGTAACGAAAATAGGCAAGCATTTTAATTATTTTTATATGGTTTTAATAATTCTCTAATTGATGCATTTAATGCTCTTATTGCTACTGAATTAAATTTATATCATGGAATAACAATGTCTGCATTTGCCTTTTGTGGTGAAACAAATAAGTTATACATTGGACGAACAATTTCTCTTCATTGTTGGATAATATCATTAGTTTTACGCCCACGTTCATTAGTATCTCTTAATAATCTTCTGATAAATCTTTCATCAGATGGTGTGTCAACAAATATCTTAATATTAGCCTTTTTATTGATCTCGCTACTATATAAGGTTAAAATACCTTCAAAAATAATTACATCATAGTCTTTAAATATTTCATATTTATTTAAACGTTTAGATTTTTCATAATCATAGTATGGAACTTTAGCAGATTTACGATTAATAAGATTATTAATAACTTTATTAATTAATACCCAGTCAAAAGATTTGGGATGGTCGAAATTAATATTATCATGTAGTTCATTAACTTTTACGTTATTTAAGCTGCTGTTGTAAAAACGATCTAAACATAGATGTAAAAGTTTAATATTTTTTGGAAATATTTTTTCGATTTCTTTAGTGACAGTTGTTTTACCACTGCCACTACCTCCACATACGCAAATCAAAACAACAGGTCTCTTACTCATACTAATAAAAATTATAAATTAATATTAATTAGTTTTTTATCTAAAACAAAAACTTTATTATCAAGGTATGCTAAATGGTTATTTTTGTTTTTAAAATTAAAAACAATTTTATAAGCGCATAGAGCTTGATGATTAGATTTGTAACTTTTATCAATACCACTCTTTGTATATTTGATTTCACCAACTAATGGGTAACCAATATAATTGAAATGAGCACGAATTTGGTGTGTTCGTCCAGTTAATAAATTAATTTCAATTAAGCTGGTTTTATTATCATGACTAATCATTTTATATTCAGTAATTATTTTTTTTGAATTATCATTTATCGGTTTTTTAGTAATATTTACTAAATTATTGTTTCTACTTTTAGTTAAATAAGCCACCATTGTTGCCTGTTTTGGATCAACAATACCATGAACCCTGGCAATATAGTATTTGCTAATCTCATGATTTTTCATTTTTTCATTTAACAAATCTAATGTTTTATGGTTTTTGGCTATCAAAACAATGCCAGCAGTATTGCGGTCTAAACGATTCACTAAACTAGGAACAAAACTATTTTCTTGACTAGGATCATATTGATTAGTTTTAATTAAAAATTTAATGACCTGATTGATCAAAGTGTTATTGTTATTGGCAGTATCAGCGTGAACTAATAAACCTTTTGGTTTATATACAAGCATAACATTTACATCTTCATAAATAATTTTAAAATCTTGTTTGTTAACTGTATTAATTGTTGTTTTATCATTTGTTAGTAATGCATCTTTAAGATAAAGTTTAATTTCATCACCAAATTTAACACGATAATCAAACCTAACTTTTTTATTGTTTACTTTAACTTGATTATTTCTTATTGCTTTATAGATTGTAGGTTTTTTAAGACTGTTAAAAGTTTTAGATAAAAAATTATCTAATCTTATATTTTCATCATTGTGGTTAATCTTTATTATTTTCATGATTTAATAAAGTATGTAATGATTGCTACCGCATTTGATAAATTTAATGAATCAACTTTTTTATTTATAGGAATATAAACTGTTTGGTCACACAAATTCATTTGATCAGTTTTTAAACCAGAGCCTTCATTACCAAATATAATGGCTATTTTATTGCGTTTAACATCTAATTGTTGTAAGCTGACAGCTTTTTTATTAAAACCGGTAGCATAAACCTTATAACCTTTAGTTTGCAAATCTTTAATAATTTTTGATAAATTATTAGCATAAATAATATTTTTATTTAATCCATATCCCATTGATGCTTGAATCACCTTAAAGTTATATGGATCTACTGAACCATTTGCTAAAATAATATTTTCAATGTTAAATGCTGTACAAGTTCTTAATATTGCACCAAGATTATTTGGATTTTGGATATTATCAAAAACTAAAATACTATCACTATAATCTAAATTTTTATTTTTGTCTTTCTTGTTAAATACAGCTATTAAACCATCACCATTTTCTTGATGCGACATATATTCATAAACATGTTTTTTTACAACAAAAGCGTTGTCAAAATATTTAAATTTTTCAAGATATTTTGAATTTTGGGAAATAATTATCTTGTCTAGTTTGAAATCTAAACTGATTAGAGTAGTAATAATCTTTTTGCCTTGACAAACAAAAAGATTTGACGTATCACGATATTTTTTATCATCAAATAACTTATTTATTAATTTGGTAATTTGATTACTTGTGGATGTGATAATATCATTCATAAATTTAATCTTATATAAGTGGTTTTTCATCCATTTCAGCGGGGATTTTTATACCCATATATTTAAGAATTGTTGGAGCAATATTAGATAATTTACCACCATCAGCAAGTTTGATGTTTTTATCAGTAATTATAAATCATACAGGGTTAGTTGTATGTTTTGTTACAGGATTATTATTTTCATCTAGCATGCATTCAGCATTGCCATGATCGCCAGTAATAAATAGAGTAACATTTTCCTCTTGACATTTTTTGTAAATCTTGCCAATCATAGTATCCACTGTTTCAACAGCTTTAATTACTTCCGGTATTTTTCCAGTATGTCCAACCATATCTGGGTTAGCAAAATTTAAAACTGTTAAATCATATTTCCCAATTGTTGGCAATAGATTGTTTGTAATTTCATTAGCTGACATTTCTGGTTTCAAATCATATGTTTTCACCTTTGGTGAATTAATTAAAATTTTCTTTTCGTTTTTGTAATTTATTTCCTTACCACCATCGAAGAAAAAAGTAACATGAGCATATTTTTCTGTTTCAGCAATTCGTAGTTGTGACAAGCCGTTTTTGCTAATAACTTCACCTAAAGTATTGTTTAAAGTAACTTGATCAAAAGCAACAGCGGATTCGTTCATTCCTTCGTATTTAGTCATAGTTACCATGTAAATATTCTCTACAAATGATTTTGGTTTAAAATCATAATATGATGAGTGACAAATACAATGTGTCAATTCTCTTGCTCGATCTGCACGGAAATTAGCAAAAATTACAGCATCATCGTTAGTTAAGGCAATTTCATTAGTTGAGTAATTATCATTTATTGCAGGAACTATAAATTCATCGCTAACTTCATTAGCATATGAATCGTTTACATACTTAGCTAAATTTTTAAATTTATTATTGCCTTTCCCTAATATGTTTTCATATGCTAATTCTACACGATCTCAGCGTTTATCTCGATCCATAGCATAAAATCTTCCTGAAATTGTGGCAATCTTTGCATTATAAGTTGCACAGAATTTCTCAAAATCTTTTAAATCATTAATAAATGAATGTGGGTCAACATCACGACCATCAGTAAAAATATGAATAATAGGTTCAATTTTGTTTTTTACAGCTAATTTTATTAATTCAATAATGTGATTATAACTTGAATGAACTCCACCGTGTGATACAAGGCCCATAATATGTAATTTAGAATGTTGCTTTTTTACATAATCAAAAGCTTTAAGAAAAGCTAAATTTGATTCAAATTTATGGGTTTTAATTGCTTGGTCAATTAAACCTAAACCAGTGTAAACAATTCGTCCAGCACCAATATTCATGTGACCTACTTCACTATTTCCCATTTGATTGTCAGGTAAACCTACATATCTACCAGAAGCATTAATAAGCACATGAGGATATAAATTTAATAAATTATCTATATTTGGTTTTTTTGCCAAATATACCGCATTCCCTTTTGTTTTTTTTGAATAACCAAAACCATCTAATATTGCTAATAAAACTTTTTTATTCATGATATTAGTTATTATATTAATCTAAAATTAATGAATAATAATTTTTAGTGAAAAAATTTAGCAAATGGATTTTTACCACGACGTAATTCTTTACCAATGTCTTCCATTTGTTTACGCATTTTTTCTCATTGGTTAATCAATTTGTTAAATTCATCAGGTTTTCTTCCAGAACCTTTAATAACTCTTTCTTTTCTTGATGGTTGTTTTTTGAATAAAATAGGATTTTTTCTTTCCTTTACTGTCATAGAATTCATTAGAATATCTCATATTCTAATTCTTTCTTCAGCAGTATCGATATCATCATCAGCAATATTCTGCATTGCTGGCATCATTTTTACAATCGAACCTAATGATCCAATCTTTTTTAATTGTTGCATTTGAATCATTAAATCTTCTAAATCCATTTTGCCGCTGAACATTTTAGTTAATGAACGTTTAGTTTGTGCTTCATCAATAACATCATTAGCTTTCTCAGCTAATGTCATAATATCACCTAATCCAATAATTCGATCAGCCATTCGTTCAGGGTAGAACATATCTAGTGAACCTAGCTTTTCTCCACTACCAGTTAATTTAACTGGGAGATTTAATAAATGGATAAGACTTAATGCCACACCAGCACGAGCATCTGAATCTAACTTTGTAATAATAAATCCAGTTAAGCTTAAAATATCATTAAATTCTTTAGCTACATTGATCATGTCTTGTCCAGCCATTGCATCAACAACTAAAAGAATTTCATCTGGATGAACTGCATTTTTAATATTTAGTAATTCATTCATTAATTGTTCATTTGTTTGTAATCTTCCGGCTGTATCAAAAATGATTACATCATTAGAATTATTTTCAGCAAAACGCATTGCTTCTTTTGCTGTTATAACAGGATTTTGATTTCCTTTTTGATAAAAATCAACATTAGTTTGTTCAGCTAATGTGTGTAATTGGTCAATAGCTGCTGGACGATATACATCAAGTGCTACTAGTAATGGTTTAGAACTATTTTTAGTTTTTGTGTAATTAGCTATCTTACCTGCAGTAGTAGTTTTACCGCTACCTTGAAGACCAACTAACATAATTTTTAATGGTTTTGTTTTAAAATTGATAGGTACATTTTTAGAACCTAAAATTTTCGTTAGTTCTTCTTTGATGATCGTTAGCATAAATTGCTGTGGATCCATACCTTTAGGAACAATTTGTTCTACAGCTTGTGCTCGAATATTTTTAATAAAATCTTTTACAACTAGTAAATTAACATCAGCTTCTAGAAGAGAAATACGAATTTGCTTTAATAATTCAGTGATATCTTCTTCTTTAATATACATGTCATTTAGTTTTTTTGACATGTGTTTAGCTACTATATTAGATATGAAAGACTTTAACATTTTTATTGCCAGTTAATTAAAAAGTAATTCTTTTTACCTTTCTTAACATATGAGAATTTATTCTGAATAGCATCGGCTTTAGTTACATTGAAACTTATATTATCAATAAGTTTATTGTTGATACTAATTGACTTGCCTTGAATTAATTGTCGAGCTTGTGTTTTTGATTCACAAACTTTTAAAGCTAATAAAATATCAATTACATTGTATCTTTCTTGTGTAGCATCAAATTTAGGCATGCCGTTTAAAACAACAAACAAGTCATCATCGCTTAATTTATTAATTTGACCGCTAAAAAATAAATCAGATAATTTAATACATTTTTCAGCTTCATCAACACCATGAATGTCACTAACAATTGTTTTAGCTAAAACTTTTTGTGCATATCTTAAACTCTTATCTTCATTATGTTTATTCATTATTGTTTTAATTTCATCAATGTCGATAAATGTTAAAGTTAATAAAAGTTTTTCAACATCTGCATCAGTTTGGTTAATTAAGAATTGATACATTAAATATGGTGAAGTAATTGCAGGATCTAGATAAATTGCTCCTGATTCTGATTTACCAAATTTTGTACCATCAGCTTTAGTTAATAAATTAACTGTCATACCAAATGCTTTGTTATTATCATCAGTTTTCTTTCTTATAAAATCAACACCATTTGTAATGTTGCCTCATTGGTCACTACCACCAATCTGTAAGGCAATGTTGTAATCAGTATATAACTTGTAAAAATCACATGATTGAATTAATGTGTATGAGAATTCAGCAAAGCTGATACCAACTTCTAAACGTTTAGAAACAATTTCTTTTTCTAACATTGAATTGACATTAAAGTATTTACCTACTTCTCTTAAAAAATCAATGACATCTGTGTCTTTGTAAAATTGATAGTTATCAATAACTTGAGCACCAACAATTTTATTAATTTGTTTTTTTATACATTCAACATTATCTTTAACAGTTTCTATGTTTAATAATTTACGTTCACTTTTTTTACCAGATGGATCCCCGATTCTTCCCGTAGCCCCTCCAACAATCGCATAAGCAGTATATCCAGAATTAATAAACCTTTTTAATGTTACTAACATTAAATAGTTACCTAAATGTAAGGATTTAAAGCTGGGATCAAAGCCGCAATATAAACCCATTTTCTTTGAACTTACAAAATCTTTAGCTTTATCTTCATTTGTAATGTTGTTTAAGACTTTTCTTGCTATTAATTCGTCAAAGATATTCATAATGTTATACATTATATATATGAGAGGCTTAATTTTAAAAACTTATTGTTCATGTGTGTAAAGTTTAACAATTATTAATCAACATATTTATTTAATAATTTATAATTGTAAAAAGTATGAATTATAATTTTGACAAAAAAATGGATGAAATTTTAAACAAAAAGTTTAAATCAAAAATTCATAGTGGTTATGACCCTGAAGATGTTGATAAATTTTTTGATGAAATAATTAATTACATTAAAGCCGTTAATGATTATCGTTTATCTATTGATAACACTATTGATAATTATGAACATAAGATTGAACATTTATCTAATCAAATTAAAGAAAAAGATAAAATGATAAACACTCTACAAACTAAAGTTGATGAATTAAATAAAGAAGGATATTCATATGGACATATAATGAAACGTATGGATAGACTTGAAGATAAAATTCAAAAAAATGATTCTGACAATAGAAAATAAAACTTAATTGAAGAAATTATCATATTTTTTCTAAATAAAAATGTTTAATATATATAATTAATAACACGAGTTTAAAAAAATGAAAGGAAAATTATGGCAGATAAAGTTAAATTCGATCGAAGCAAACCGCATGTTAACATTGGTACCATTGGACATATTGACCATGGTAAAACAACATTAACAGCTGCAATTTGTACTTACTTATCAAAACACGCTGAAAAGGGAAGCGCAGAAGCAAGAGACTATTCATCAATTGATAGTGCTCCTGAAGAAAAAGCACGTGGTATTACTATTAATACTGCACACGTTGAATATTCTACACAAAAAAGACACTATGCACACGTAGACTGTCCAGGACACGCTGACTACATTAAGAACATGATTACAGGTGCTGCACAAATGGATGGAGCAATTCTAGTAGTTGCTGCAACAGATGGTGTAATGCCTCAAACACGTGAACACATTCTATTAGCTAAACAAGTTGGTGTTCCTCGTATTGTTATTTTCATGAACAAATGTGATATGGCAAGTGACCCTGAAATTCAAGAATTAGTTGAAATGGAAATCCGTGACTTATTAAACAAGTACGATTTTGATGGTGACAATTCTCCAGTTATTCGTGGTAGCGCATTAGGTGCACTTAAAGGTGAAGCTCAATGAGAAGAATCAATTGCTAAATTATTAGATGCTGTTGATGAATGAATTCCAACACCAGTTCATGATTTAGATAAACCATTCTTGTTACCTATCGAAGATATTTTTACAATTTCAGGTCGTGGTACAGTTGTAACTGGTCGTGTAGAACGTGGTCAAATTAAACTAAATGATGAAGTTGAAATCGTTGGTTTAAAACCTACAACTAAATCTGTAGTTACAGGTCTAGAAATGTTCCACAAGATGTTAGATTATGCTGAAGCTGGTGATAATGCAGGTGTATTGTTACGTGGTGTAAACCGTGAGGATGTACAACGTGGACAAATTCTTGCAAAACCAGGTTCAATTAAACCTTACAAGAAATTTAAAGCACAAATCTATATCTTGAAAAAAGAAGAAGGTGGAAGACACACACCATTCTTGAACGGATACCGTCCACAATTCTACTTCAGAACTACTGATGTAACTGGTTCAATTACATTGAAACAAGGTGTTGAAATGGTAATGCCAGGTGATAACACCGAAATTGCTGTTGAACTAATTGCTCCAATTGCTATTGAAAAAGGTTCAAAATTCTCAGTACGTGAAGGTGGACACACTGTAGGTGCTGGTTCAGTAATTGAAATTATTGAATAAATAATTTTAGTTAAACTTAAAAAGTCATCCATTATTGGATGACTTTTTTTCTTTTATGGTAACCCGTGCGGGAATCAAACCCAGCAAATCTACGCTTGAGAGGCGTATGTGTTTAGTCATTTCACCAACGGGCTATAACTAAAGATTAATTATATTAATTATATTTAACATGATTAATCTTTGCTGAATCTTTTACATGCTCTAATGTTTTATATAAAGTATCAAACCCTTCTGTATATTTCTTGTCTTTATATAGTTTTTCAGCTTCTTGAATTGAAGCTTCAATCATCTTGTCTTCATGGCGATATTTATTAGCAGAGAAGATTAAGCATCTTAAATAATATCGCATCATGTTGTCTAGTGAACAAGCATTGTAATATGAAATAACTAATTGTTTTAGTGTCTTAATTTCTTTAGTTACATATTCATAATTGTATGCGTAGTTTTTATTAATTAAAATAATTAATTCATTAATTTTATTTAAATTTTGATCAATGCTGTTAATTGTGTCTTGATGCGATGGATTATCAATTGCATTTTTAAAACTTTTTAATTGAACGAAAGTTCATTGCAAGTCAAATAAATCATTTATCAAAATGATTGATGATTGATATTTATCAGTGATATCTTTTCACAAATTGGTAATATTATTTTGTCATACGACAACTTCTTTATAAAAGTTAAGTATATCTTTTAAGAAATTAATCCTATCATAGTAATTAGTTTTTTTTGATTGTTTAAACAAAAGATCAAATTTCATTTGCATCTTTTTATAATTTTCTGCTAATTTATCAACTTTCTTACCAATTTCATTGTCATTATACTCACTAAAATAATTACTAATATCTTTGAAATTATTCTTTAATGAAAAATAGTTATTTGTTCATAATTCAAACACTTGACCAATAAATTGTATACTCATTTGAAGCGCTAAATTAATACGATCATTTTCTTTAAAAATATTAACTGTTGGCTCAACTTGTTGTGAAATAATTTTAATAAGTTCAAAAGAACGATCAAAGTCAAGATTATTAATACTTTCATTTAAATCTTGAAGATCAATTCTAGCATTTACAATAACTTTTTCAACATCATGGCATTCTTTTTCAAATAACATTTTGTCATTTTTTTTGAATAATTCTTCAAGTGTTTGTTTTGATTTTGTTAAATAAAAAAATGCTTGCAAGTATACATAGAGTGTTTTTATCAATGCATAATAACTAACACATTTTTCATTAATTTGGTTAATTGATTCAATTGCTTTTTGGTTATTAATTTTAATTAAATTACTATTGCAATCCGTTAATAAGGATTTAATTTCTTTAGATAATTGTGCAAGTATAGGCTTATCAAATTTAGAAAGAAGATTATTAATATAAAAATCATTAATAATATCGAAAACTATCTTATATTTTGTTAATATTGCTCTTGTAGAATCAGTATAATCAGTTGTTGTATTGTATAAGCTATAAATATTATCATGTAGATAATGGCAATTTGCTAAATCAACATTCAATTGTTTAATTAATTTACTTGAAACATAAAATTTAAATTTACGATTAAACTCAGTTAATTTAATAATTTTTGTTTTTAAGTTGTTGGCTTGGTGTTTATAAAATTTATTAGCTTCAATAATGTTAAAAACAATGCCTTCAAGTTGTTTATTATTCTTTGAAAGTGCTTCAAGGTAATTCAATCCACCAGAAATAGAAAAAACAGCAATTTCATTATATTCTTCTTTAATATGTTGTTCTTTTTTAATATAAAAGCGTTGCAAAATGAATAGCATAGTAAAAACAAAAAATGCTAAGAGCAATAATGATAATAAGATAATTAATGCGATACTAAAGATACTCATTATAATAACTTTATTATATTTATATTACCATTTGTTAGTTACAGAGACTAAATTAATTGTTGGATAATGTTTAATAATTTTTAATTCAGAGAATTTTTCATTTAAAAATTCTTTAATTAAATTAATGAAATATTTTTCAAGTTCATGTCCTACATCAAGACCATTAATATTTAAATCATTTAAAAGAATTCAATCGTGCCACTTAATATCACCAGTTATAATTAATGCATTTTTATCAAAGTTAAGTAAATCCGGTTTTAAAAGGCTAAATCCTGCACCACAAGATAAAATTACAGTATCAATTTTTTGTGTCTTTTTTAGAAATTTAATACTATTAGTTTTAAATGTGTTATTTATTAAATCAATAGCATCATTAAATGCTAATGGTTTATTAAAACAACCTATATAACAATTAACACAATTATTGTTGTTTTTAATACATGAAATTTTTTTTAATTTCAACATTTTAATTAAATAGTAATTTAATCCACATTCATTTGCATCAACACATGTATGAAGAGAAATTAAACTTATTTTGTTCTTCTTTAATCTATTTAAAATTGTCTTAGCATTACATTGTTCTTCAATTTCATTGGAATTAGTAAAAATAGGATGATGTGAAATAATTACATCACATGATGTTTTGTTAATGCTCTATATAGTTCTTTTAAAGTAATCATTGATTAATTCCATTTCTTGTTTTATATTCTTATTGTATTTTATTGCTTGAGGGTTATTTTTAATAAATTGCAAGCGGTGTTTTAACATTTTACTAAAATTCGCTGATTGGTGTTTTAAGTTATAAACGCCAAAATAATAATCATTTTTGTTTTTTGCAGCTAAGCAATTTACTGTTTTATGCTTTGTAACATGGATTAATTGATAATAATATTTATGTTCCAAAATTGTTTGTTCATATTTAAAATACCAACCTTGTTTAGATAAAAATTTTCTTAATAAAGTGTTCCCATTGTTTGGCACCAAAATAAGATTGTCAATCTTAATTTCTTTATCGATATTTTTAATGATATTAATAATGTTATTTCCACCCATGCCTGAAATAACTACATAATCAAAATACTTATCATATTTCCATTTTCTTAATCCGTCATTTAAAACATTAATAACTTTTTTAGTTTTTGCATACTGTTTAGTGTTATTAATAGAGGTGTTTAAAGGTTTTTTATTAATTTCAACGTTAAAGATCTTACCAATATTTTTGCTTTTTAATAATGATAAAGCAAGAAATGCATGGTCGCTTCCAATATCAGCAACTATGCATTTCTTTCTTTTAATTCTTTTAACTATTGCATCAATTCTATTCATGATTAGTGATATCAATGAAGTTGGCTAATTTAAAGCTCTTGCTTGGGTGTTTTATTTTACGCATAGCCTTTGCTTCAATTTGTCTAATTGTATCAGTTTCTTTTTTTAATTTTTCACTAATTTCATTTAGACTCATCGGTGAATAATATGGTTTCAATCCGAAACGCATGCGAATAATTTCTTGCTCTTCTTCAGTCAATGCGGTTTTTAGCAAATCTTCAATATGCTCAGAAACTAATTCACGATATGCATAAGCATCTGGCGAAGGAGAATTTTTCTCTCTTAAAAAATCAGTAAATTGTGAATCATTGTCATGTTCAATAGGACGGTCAATAGATACAGAATCTACAGCAATCTTACGAATATCACTAATTTTTTTAGCAGAAAATCCTTCTTTTTCTCCGCCCATACCTTGAGTTAGCTCATCAATTGTAGGAGTTCTTCCTAATTTTTGAGTTAATTCTTTTTCTGTTTTAAATAGTTTATTAATTGTATCCATTAAGTGTACTGGTACACGAATAACTCGTGTTTGATCACCAATAGCTCTTGTAATAGATTGTCTAATTCATCAAGTTGCATATGTTGAAAATTTATTACCTAAACGGTAATCATATTTAGAAATTGCTTTCATTAAACCTACAATGCCTTCTTGAATAAGGTCTTCTAAATCAATACCACAATTTAAATATTTCTTAGCAATAGAAGTTACTAAACGTAAATTTGATGTAACAAATTGATTTTGAGCATATTGACGCATTTCAGGATCAGGGTCATCTAAAAGCTTTGCAAATTTTGTTTCCTCTTCGCTTGTTAAAATCCTTGAAGAACCTAAAATTGACAAGAATGCTTTAATTCCATCATCAATTTTTTCTTTAGTAGAAATTTTTAATATGCCAGTTACATCATTAATGTTACTATTCAAAAAATCTGAACTATATTCAGGATCATTTTCATTAACAATTATTTTCACATCATGTTTAGCTAAACCGTTTTCAAAGCGTGAATAAATATCATCTGGTAGTTTATAATTATTTAAACTCTTAGCAATCTTTTCCCATTCAATTGTATTTTTGTTGTGTTTACGTGTTTTTGCTTTCTTAGCAAAGCGTTCAATAAATTCATTAATTTCAAAATCTGAAATTTCACGTAATCTTACATTTGCTTCAAGGATAGTTGATTTAACATAACCACCATACTTACCAGATGCAGTAGATTTGTTTAATATCAACTTTCGAACTGTAGGTTTTCGTCCTCGCTTTTGAACTTTTTGATCAACCAAAATTTGATTTGATTTTTGTTTTTTAGAAATTATCTGTTTAGACTTAAAAGGTGTATATGACTTATCTTCAACAGTAGACTTCTGAACAAAAACATGATCATTATTTTTTTTATTTACAGAATTCTTTAATAACTTTTTTACAGGTTTTTTAGTCGATTTCTTAGCTACTTTTTTTGTTGATTTTTTAGCAACTTTCTTTACATGTTTCTTTGTAGTTTTCTTAACTACTTTTTTTACAGGTTTCTTTGCTATTTTTTTTGTTGGTTTTTTTCCAATTTTTTTTGATTGTTTTTTTGATGATGCTGAATGGCTGGTTTTGGAACTCATATGAACTAAATTATAATAATATTCTTGTTAATTAACAAGTAAAATATTAAACATAGAAATTTATTGCACTTCTTGATGGAAATGCAGACATTCTTATCATCGAACTTCTACGTGACGAATAATTGTAAGTTGATTTAGTTTGACTGTTTGAAGTTACTGCTTGTAGCACTGAAGTAGAAATACCAGAAATACAAGACATAATTAAACCAATTCCCATAATTGCTACTCATGCAGTCATAGCTGCACTACCTGCAATTGTTGATTTTTTTTCATTAATCGATAATTTTCTCATTTTTCCTCCTCCCATATATATAAAATGGAAAAAAATCAAAAAATATCGAAAATTTTATTTTTTAGCAATTTTATCTATTATTCCGCCGCCAATACAATATTTGCCACTATACAAAACGGCAAATTGCCCCTTTGTTACTCCAAGTGTTTTTTTGTACTTTAAAATTACTCTATCATTTAAAATTTTAAATTTTGTATGGACTAATTTCATACGATGACGGAATCGAACTTTAATGGGCTTATGGAACCATCTTTTATAATTGTTTATCCAATTAAATGATTTAAGTTCGCAATAGTTCGAAGACAAATATTTATTTTTACTTTTTTCGCTAACAACATATAAGACATTTTTGTCAACATCTTTATTGCAAACAAAGTAACGATATTCAAAACCGTTTAAGCCTAAATTTTTACTTTGACCAATAGTAAAAAACATGATTCCATCATGTTTTCCTAACACTTTATTAGTTTCAATATCAATAATATCACCAGGTTTTTGCTTTATGTAATTTAATAAAAAATCATGAAATTTTCTTTCGCCTATGAAACAAATTCCAGTGGAGTCTTTCTTATTTCAATTCAACAAATTTTGTCTTTTTGCGATTTCTCTAACTTTTGATTTCTTTAAACTACCAATAGGAAAAGTAACTTTTGATAATTGGTCCTGATTCAATCAACATAAAAAATATGTTTGATCTTTATCTTTATCCTTTGCTTTTGTTAAAAAATACTCTCCTTTTATACATTTAACATTTGCATAGTGCCCCATAGCAATTTTATCACAATTAAATTTAGTTTTTGCATACTCAATAAATTTATCAAATTTGATATATTTATTGCATAAAATATCAGGATTTGGTGTGTTTCCCAATTTGTATTCATTAATAACATATTTAAATACTTTATCCCAGTATTTTTGAATAAATTCAGTTTGATAGATAGGTATTTTTAGTTTGTTAGCTACTTGCTGAGCATCAGCAAAATCTTTTTGCGCATTGCATGTTTCTTTATTGTCATCAACATGACCTAAAAAATCAGAATTTATATATGGGTCTCAGTTTTGCATGAATAAACCAATTACATCATAGTTTTTTTCTTGTAATAAATGTGCACAAACCGATGAGTCTACACCACCACTCATCCCTAAAACGATTTTTGTTCTTTGCTTCTGATTTACTAACATCAACTTTTTTAATTATAATATAAATTACTATTTAATATATATGTCAAACTGATGAAGTAAAACTACAAAAATTTCATTTGCAAGATCTGGTGAATATGCATATACAAGTGCAAAATTTTCAACAAAGATTGTTAAACTTTCAAATTTTTATTCTGTAACAAGTAACTGAAAAAAATATTTAATTGCTTGTATTGTTGGTATGTTCATTGGTGTAGGCACATTATTTTTTGTCGAAGTTACTGGTCTTTATGCTGGTGGTACTGCAGCGTTTTTTCAAGGAATAGCACGTTTAATTAATGTAGCAATTCAAAAAAAATTTGGTGAACAAGATTGAATAGACATTGTATATAACTCCCTATTCTGAGGAATGTACTTTACAATGAATTTAATAATCTTTACATTACTTTATAAAAAATTAAATCGTCAATGTATTATTATTTCATTCATTTATTTAGTATCTACACAACTTACTGGTTTTTTATTATCAATGATCCCGAACATAGACAATATCACTATTTTTGGAAATACATCAACTGTTAATGAAAATCTAAAAAAATTTGGTGTTCAATGTATTATCTACAATCCAAATATTTGACCAACTACTACATATGATGTAGCTTGAGGTCGATATAATTGAGATATTCTAATTACAGATCCTAATTCACTAAATTTACCTGAACCTACTGTATATTATGTTTTTTCAGCAAACATTGTTAAATCTTTCTTATTAATAGTATATGCATTTGCCTACTCATTAATCTCATCTGTTGGTAATGCTATTCTTTATATTATTGGTGGTAGTTCAGCTGGAAGTGAAATGGTTGCCTTATATTTATCTGAAGAAAAAAATAAAGATGTTACTTATTCTTTAAAAATATCCCAATCAGTGAACCTATTCCTTGGAGCTCTTCTTGGATCATATGCTTCTGGAATTATCGTTAATTCCCAATATTATTCTGGCTGGCAATATGTTATCAATGCTAATATGATTGGTAGTTTTATATGAGTTCTTGTTAATTCTTATTTCTTAAGTAAATTGTTCCCTTCACAAAAAGTTGTGAAAATTGAGACATTTACACAATACTCTAATGAAATTATCAAAAAATTGAAGGAATATAATTACTCTAATCCAACTACTGTTATAAACTCAACTGGAGGATATAGTGGTATGAAAAATAATATCATAACTACTATAGTTCCATTATTAGAAGTTTCTTCATTTGTCAAAGTTGTACGACTAATTGACCAAAAATGTTTGATTACAGTAATTGCAGTTGATGATTGTGATGGAAATGTAACATTGCAAAAACACAAGAGTGTTGAAAAAATAAGAAAAAAACATGAGCGCAAAAATAAACAATAACTCATTTAAAGCAAAACAATGAGCAATTAGTTTAATTCATGAACATTTGCATGTTGACAAGCGAAACATCAAATCGATTATTTTACAAACAAATGGTTGAACAAACAAAATATTTTTATTTAAGCTAGTAAATAATCAAAAATACATTGTGCGCATTGCTGCTAATGATAAATTAATAGATCGTCAATGTGAAATTCAAATTTTAAAATTATTAAAGAAATTTAATAATTATGATTTTGTCTTCATTGACAATAAAACAGGTAATTATATCAAGAAGTACATCGAAGGTCGTGTAGTAAATAAATCGGATTCTAAAAATCCCGATTTTTTAAAACTATTAGCAAAAAAAATAAAGAAATTACATTCAATAAAAATTAATAAAAATTATCATATAAAAGTGAATGATAATCATCAATATGATGATTATAAAAATCATATTGATACAAAATATCAAGATATGTATAACCACTTACTAAATAAACATGAAAATCTAAAACATTGCATTTGCCACCATGATTTAACTCCATGAAACATTATTTATAATCCCAAAAAACATCAATTATCATTGATCGACTTTGAATGATCTAGAGTTAATTCTCCCTACTTTGATTTAGCTAATTTTATTCGTGAATCAAAAATTCATAATACCAAATATGAAAAAATTTTCTTATCTGCTTATGATAAAAAAATTCAAGAAACTATTATCACTGATTATTTGTATATATGTTCTTACTTTTCTTTCTTATGAACATACTCAATAAAAGCTTACAAAAACATTTTACTTTATCGAACAAAAAACTTACAATTAGTTAAAAAATATTATCAAGAAATAAAGCAAAGAAATAAATAATTATTTCTTATTGATTTCTTTTATTGGTCTATAACTAAAACGATGAAAGTTTTTAATTGCCCCATATTTTTTTAAAGCTTTTAAATGTTTAATTGTGCCATATCCTTTATTAAGATCAAAATCATATTCAGGGAATTTATATGCAATACTAGTCATGTAACGATCTCTTGCTACTTTAGCAAGAATACTTGCTGCTGCAATTGAAATTGATTTAGCATCGCCTTTAATAATAGATTCTGTTTTTACTTTAATATTTGGTAATTTTTCAGCATCAATTAAAACAACATCAGGAATAGGTTTAATACTATTAAAAACATCATACATTCCATTGATTGATGCTTGCTTAGGATTAAATTTATCAACATCAACTGCAGAAATAAATTTAATATTATAAGCAACTGCTGATTTAATTATTTCGTCAAATAATCGTTCCCTTTTTTTTGCAGATAGTTTTTTTGAATCATTGATCTCATCATTTTTATAACCTTGAGGTAATATGCAACCTGCAACAACTAATGGTCCAGCTCAACAACCACGACCTGCTTCATCTAAACCCAAAATATATTTTTTATTTTGTAATCAATACTTTTCTTCATATTGATACATGTTATTTTTTTTCATAGTCTACCTTGCAAATTTTATTGCTTACAAAAATATTAAAAAGATAGTTATATGCTTTTGTGTAATCATAACTATTTTGTTTGCCAATAAATTTATATTTATTAACAATATAATCTAAAAATTCTTGATATTTTAATTCATTATTAAATCCAAAATATTTTTTAAATTCATTAAAATAATGCTTTGTATAAAAATCAAATCCAAATTTAACTACATCCTCAATTGGCAATACTTTCTTATTAATTGAACCTATTAATCCCAAGATATAACCGTCAGTTAATGTTGTGATATTTTTAACAAGAATTCCAGGTGTGTCATAAATAGAACAATATTTATTAATTTTAACAAGATTAATAGTTTTAGTTACTCCGGGACGATTTTGCACAATAACTTTATTCTTCTTAGCAAAAGCATTAATAAATGATGATTTGCCAATATTTGGTAAACCAACAACAATACAATAAAAATATGGATTAATTAATCCTTTAGCTTTTAATTTAGTAATTTTATTAGTCAATTTATTTTCAATAATTTTTTGAACGATGTTAACAAAGTTTTTTTGTTTAATATCTAAATAATAAACATCATTATTTTTATTTTTTAAATCAGCTAAATCTGATTTTAAAGCAATATTAATAATTGGTTTATTTTTAAAAATAGCCAACAATTCTTGATTACTACTAATATTAATGCAACGTGCATCTAAAATTTGAATAATCAAATCAATTTTATCAATCTGTTGTTTTATTTGCAAAACAGATTTGGCCATATGACCAACGTATCAATTTATTTTTTCCATTTATATACTTTCGTGTTTTTTGAACTGAGCATTATATAGCTTAGCATAAAAACCATTTTTCTTAATTAATTTGTTGTGAGTTCCATGTTCAATAATTTCACCACTCTTCATAACAAGAATGTTATCAGCGTTTCTAATAGTTGATAATCGGTGAGCAATAATAATTGATGTCTTATTTGACATTAATAATTTTAATGAATTTTGGATGTCATTTTCAGTTTTTGTATCAATTGATGAAGTTGCTTCATCTAAAATCAAAATCTTAGCCTCTCTTAAAAATGCTCGAGCAATAACAATTGATTGTCTTTGTCCTTGTGATAAGTTTGTACCATTATCTTCAATCATTGTCTCATAACCATATAGCATATTCATGATAAAGTCATGGGCTTTAGCAAATTTTGCAGCAACTTCAATTTCCTCATCACTAGCATCCAATTTACCATAACGAATGTTTTCCCTAATAGTTGTATTAAATAAGAATGTATCTTGTAAAACAATGGTTATATTTTCATGTAGTGAAGATCTTGAAATATCTTGAATCCGAACACCATCAATTAGTAAATCACCACTTGTAACTTCATAAAATCTTGATAATAAGCTTGCTAATGTAGTCTTACCACAACCTGTAGGTCCAACAAGAGCTATAGTCTTGCCAGGTTCACATTTAAAGTTAATATTTTTTAATATTTGTTTACCTTTTTTGTCGTAAGCAAAACATAAATTTTTAGCTTCAATATAACCTTTCGCATTTTTAAGTTCAACTGGTTTTTTTGCATTAGGTTCCTCATCTTGACTTAAAATATCAAATACACGATTAGCTGAAACCAACATCAAAGTAATTGGGCCTATTGAGGTAATAATTTGGTTAATAGGATTAGCTATATTTCTTGCAAAAATAGTAAAAACAACCAATAGACTTTCAATACCAAAATTACCAATAACACTTCAAGAAGTTTTAATATATCCTAAACAAGTTAAACTAATTCCTAATGCTACTAATATAACAAATGCTAAATTAGTAAACAACATATTCAATGGTGGTAAGATGTTGGCAAAACCATTAGCAATAACAGAATTTTTTGATAAATCATCATTTAACTTCTTAAATTCTTGTAAGTTTAAATCTTGTTTTTCATATAATGAAACAATCTTATTTCCACTAATTCTTTCTTCAACAAATGAATTTAAATCAGAAGTACATTCTTGTTGCTTTTTGTAATAAGGTCTTATTAGATTCATTGCTTTAGAGGTAATGAAAATCATTAATGGAAAAATAAATAAAGTTATTAAACATAATGCTCAGTTTAATAAAGCCATCAAAATGATAATTACAACAACATTGAATAATAAAGGAATATCACGAACTATTTGTCATGTAAATGTTGTGGAAATATTATCAATATCATTAGATGTTTTAGTAATTAGTTCACCAGAAGCATTTTGATCTAAGTAATATATTGATAATCTTTGAATTTTGTTAAAAATGTCTTGGCGCATCTTATAACATACTTTATATTCAACAATTTTTGAAAAAATGATAGTTACTAAAAAATCGAATAAAGCCGTTAAAATGTTAGTTAACATCAAAACAATACATATATAACTAAAAGCAATAATTGGGAAAGGATCAGGTTCAGGCGATGTTAAAAAATTATTGTAAATATAACCAGAAATATATATTGCCCCTCCAGCGCATGCCGCAGAAAATATACCTATTACTATTGTTAAGATTACAAATTTCTTAGAACTCTTAAAGTATGTTCATAATTTACTTAATGTGATATTATCTTTAAATTTTTGTTTTCCAGGTTGTGTCAATGACGATAATCTGCTGTGCTTGTTCTTAGTCATGCATTTCTCCTATAAATTTCCTAATTGCAACTTAGCAATCAATTTATAAACTTCATTATTCCTTAATAATTCATGATGAGTGCCAATTCCTGAAATTTTACCTTTATCTAAAACAATGATTCTATCAGCATTAAGAATTGATGAAATCCTCTGGCTAACAATAATCTTTGTAGAATTTGGTAAATAACTTTGAATATTTTTTTGAACTGTCTTTTCAGTAATAACATCTAATGCACTTGTTGTGTCATCTAAAATTAAAATTTTAGGTTTACGAATCAAAGTTCGTGCTAGACAAATTCTTTGCTTTTGTCCACCTGAAAAATTTCTACCACGTTGTTCAACAGGAGAAAATATTTGTTTTTCATACTTAGAAATAAATTCTCATGCACAAGATAATTTGCATGCTTCTTGCATCTCTTTTTCGGTAGCATCAGATTTACCATAACGAAGATTGTAAGCGATATCTCCAGAAAATAAAGTTTGATCTTGCAATGAAATACCAATATTTTGTCTTAATTGATGCAAATCAATGTTTTTAACGTTTTTGCCTCCAATTGTAACTGATCCAGTTGTTGGGTCATATAATCGTGGAATTAAATCAACTAATGTGGTTTTCCCACTACCAGTAACACCAATGATGCCAATTGTTTCGCCTGTTTTTATTGTTAGGTTAATATTTTTAATAATTTCTGATTTGGCATTAGAGTTGTATTTATAACTTACATTCTTAAAAACAATATCATAATTATTATGATTAAATTTTAATCCTCGTTTTGGATTAATAATTGATGGAATAATTTGTAATAAATTATAAATACGATTAGCAGATGGTTTAGATCTAATTACTGTTGAAATTGCTATTATAAACATAACAAATGACATTAATTGTATCATCATTGTATTAACAATTTGATAAATTGTTGGTGTAGTTAATGTTGTTGTATCAGAACTAATTATGAATCCAGAAATTAAATAAATAATTGCAATGCCGCCAAATATAATAAATTCAATAACAACTGAAATTGAACCTATTCAAATTTCAACTTTCAAACTTAAATTTCTCAACTTACTACTATAAAGTGACATTTTTTCATTTTCATGTTGTTGTAAATTAAATGATCTTACAACTCTCGCACCTAAAGAATTTTCACGAATTACAGTAGAAGTTTCATCAATTGCTCTTTGAGCATGGCCAAATAAAGGAATCATAATTCTTGCTATCAAGCCCACCATTAGAATAATCATTGACATGAATCCTAATGATAAACAACCAAAACATATGTTAGTTGTTAGGTTATTTGTTGCAGTAAAAATTAAAACACTAGTTCCAATTAGTGTAATTGGAGCTTGAATTAATAATGAAAAAGTCATTTGTAATGACTGTTGAATTTTTTGGGCATCATTTGTTAATCTTGTAATTAATGATGGAGGAGTAACTACATTAAACTCTTGAAATGAATAAGTTAAAATTTTTTCATATACATTGTTTCTCAAATTACATGTACATCTCAATGATGCTTTAGCACTTAAAAAGTAACCAAATACACCAAAACCAAATGATAAGATCGTTGAAACAAACATAACTAACAATACCATTCAGAATGCAAATCAAGCCTTATCATATGGAATTTGGAAGACAATAAAACTAATAATTTTAATTGGTTCACCAGCAGCAGCTGGATTATTTATTGCACCAACAATAGAAATACACCAGTTAACAAATATTGGTTGAATAATATGAAACAAACTTGATAAAAAAATTAAAAAGACTGCACTAGCTAACACCCCAAATGTTTTACCCTTAAAATATTTAAATAATTTGAACATAATACATTATTTTACTTTTATTATTATTTGATTTCTTCGTCATTAATATATCCAAAAACTTCGTAAGCAATAGTGCCTAATTCATTTGAATCCTTTAATTTTTGACGAATCTTGCTAAGGTCAGGCTCTGATTTTAATTTTTTATCTTTAGTGTTAGAAGCAATTTCTTTCATTTTTAAAATCTGTGATTTAGTTCCACTGATAATATACATTGGTTGGCTAGCAATTTTAATGATTGCTGTCTGAATTTCACGATTAAAAAAATTCTTATTTAACAAATCTGCATCTAATTCATCATTAAAAAATAAAATGATACCATTTTGTGAAGCTGTAACTAATTTAAATGGTGAACTGAAATACATAAAATTTTGTGATGTTTCTGATAAAACTTGTAGATGCTTAATTATTTTCTTAGCATTGTTTTTATGTTCATTAGAGCAATTAGCAATAATTTGAACACCTATTTCATTAATATCAAATGATGGTTTATTTGTAGATTCTATTTGTTGTTTTGGTTCAGACTTATTTGCAAATTTAACTTCTTTTACAACGCAAATATCATCAATATTAATGTTAATTTGTTTAACATCATGACATTCAACTTTTTTTGAAATTTTAGGTTGTTGTTTTTCAATATCATGTCGTTTTTCAAGTGTTGTTTGATTAATAGATGTATTTGTGTTTTGAATAATATTCATCATTGAAAAAACAAAAATTTCAAAAGCAAATTTTACATCTTCGTTATTCTTCACATTATTAAAATTCTTTTGAGTCAAATTAATCAAACTAAGTAATTTGTCGCTTGTAATATGTAACATATTAATGTTTGCTAAACTTAATATTGATAAAAGATTAATTGATTTAGTTTGATCATATATCAATAAATCTAGAAAGATATTTCCAATATCAAGAATTAATCGAGAAAAATTTATTCCTTTTTCTTCATATTCATTTATTTTTTTAATTACTTCATTAACTTTGTTATTACACATTAATGAAATGAAATTAATTTTTTCATTAATATTTAATAAACCAAATAACTTATAAATAGCAGACTCATTAATATCATTATTTGTAAATAATGATAATTGCTCAAGAATTGAAAGGGCATCACGAGCAGAACCTTCAGATAAATTAATAATTGTTTTAATTGCTTCTGGTGAAATCTTAATTTTTTCTTCCTTAGCAACCCGATTTAATAGATTTTCAAGTTGTTTAGTATTTAATCTAGCAAATTCAAAACATTGGCACCTAGATAAAATGGTAGTTGGAATTTTATAAACTTCTGTAGTAGCAAAAATAAAAACAACATTTGCAGGTGGTTCTTCAAGAGTTTTTAAGAATGCATTCCAAGCATTGTTAGAAAGCATGTGTGCTTCATCAATGATATAGACTTTATATTTTAAATTAGCAGGTAGAAATTTAGAATTTTCAAGAATATTTCTGATATTATCGACACCACTATTACTTGCAGCATCTAATTCCAAAATATCTGTTGTATTATTATCATTGATTAACTTACAATTTTGACAGTCATTACAAATATCTTCCTGAAAATTTTCACAGTTTATAGCTTTTGAAAAAATCTTAGCAATAGTTGTTTTACCAATACCTTTAGGACCACCAAATACATAAACATGGCCAATTCTATTAAGTTTAATAGAATTTACTAATGTCTTTACAATGTAGTCTTGACCTATAATCTCTTTAAAAGATTTTGGACGATATTTTTGGTATAGTGATGTAGTGTTATTTGCCATATTAATTTTCTTCAAAATTAGTTACTACTCATTGGATGTCATCATCATTTTCACAAGCTTCGATGAAGTCAAAAAGTTTTTGTTTTGTTTTGTCATCCAATTCAGTAACTTGTTGATTTGGAAAGAATTTTGTTTCTGATGAGAAGACTTCAACATTGTTATTTTTTAAATTATCAACTGTTTTATAAATGTCTAATGGTTCTACATAAATTTCAAAACAGTCTTCTTGTTCAAAAATATCTAAAATTTTGTTTTCCATAGTTAATTCTAATAAGCTATCAACAGAAATACCTGGTTTTTTAGGAATAATAATGTATCCTTTTTCTTCAAAGAATGATTTAACGCTATTTGGTTTAGCTAAATTAGCATTAAATTTATTCAAATATCCACGAATGTTTCCTGCGGTTCTATTAGGATTATCAGTTAGTGCACAAATAATAATTTGAATTCCATTAGGACCATATGCTTCGTATTCTAATGTTTCCAATTTTTCATTATCTTTGTTACCACCATTAATATTTTTATTAATAGAGTCTCTTGATAAGTTATTTTGTAGAGCTTTATTAATGGCAGATTTTAATCTTGGATTAGCTTCAGGATTAGGACCACCGACTTTGACAGCAGCGCGAATTTCACGAGCTAATTTTTGTCATGTTTTAGCTTGTGCTTGTTGTTTTTTATTAGTTTGACTAGCAATTAAATGTTTACGTGGCATATCTATATCTCTTAATTATGGTGCCGAAGGAGGGACTCGAACCCTCATGAAGTCACCTTCAATGGATTTTGAGTCCATCGCGTCTGCCATTCCACCACTTCGGCTTTTAAAGTTATTTATAAGTATAAATAGTATACAATATAAAAAAATAACATATAATAAACTCAATATGAAAAAAACAACATCAAAAACAAATAAAAACTTATCTACTTCAACTGATAACCTAGTATCATTAATGGATGGATATTTTAACAAAGGAGCATATCATTTAAACGTTAATGTTTTAAACCGAGAAACTTTATTAGATGCTCAAAAACATCCAGAAAAATATCCACAACTAACTATTCGTGTTAGTGGGTATGCTGTTAATTTTATTAAATTAACAAAAAAACAACAAGATGATGTTATCAACCGTACATTTCATAAAAAAATGTAATTTTTTAAATGAGTAAATCATCTATACCATATTTTCAATATGAATCTTTTGGAGCAGTAGATGGTCCAGGAATAAGATTAGTTATCTTTGTTCAAGGATGCTACTATAGATGTTTATATTGCCACAACCCTGAAAGTTGAGACGTTAATAAAAAAAATAAAACGATCTCTGTTGATAAAATAATCAGCTTATATTTAAGCAATAAAGAATTTTACAGAAATGGTGGTATAACTATTTCTGGTGGTGATCCAACACTTTATTTAGATTTTCTAAAATCTTTAGCTAAAAAATGTAAAGAATTAGATATTTCATTGGCAATAGATACGGCTGGTGTTAATTTTATTGAAACTAATAAACAAAAATTTAAGCAAATATTTAAATATAAGCCCTTATGAATTGTTGATATTAAACATATCAACCCTAAAAAACATAAACAAATAACTTGCATTGCAGAACAAAGAGAAATTAAATTAATTAAATTTTTAGATAAAAATAATCAAAAATTTTGAGTTCGTCAAGTTTTAGTTCCAGGACTAACTGATAATAAAAATGATCTAATCAAATTAGGCAAATTCATCAAAATATTAAAAAATATGGAACGTTTTGAAATCCTTCCATACCATCGTTTAGCTATTGATAAATATAGAAAATTAAAAATAAAATATCCTTTAACTAAAGTTAAAGAACCAAGCAAAAAACAAATTAGTAATGCAATGAAGTATATAATCAATAAGAAATAATTATGAAATTAATAAAAAAAATAAAAAATGTTTATCTTTTTCTTTGTAATTCTAAAAAAGAACTTGATGAATGTATTGTCCAACAATTTATTGAAGAGATGCAATTAAGCAATCATACAACACTTGGCTTAACCGCTTCTAATGATGTTTCAAACATATATACAAGGTTAATTGATGAGTCCAAAACTAAAAATATAAATTTTAAAAAAGTATGTTCTTATAATTTAGAAGAATTTGTCGAATTTAAAAAAGATAAAAATTGCTTTACATATCATAACTGAATGGATAAACATTTTTTTAATTTTATTAACATCAAAAAAAAGCATATTCACTTTCCTAGTGATTTTGGTCTTATTGAAATTTGTCGATATGATAGACAAATGTGAAAAGTCGGGGGTGTAGATTTGCTTTTGTTATCATTAAATCATAACGAAGACATTAGAAAAAACGATTTAGCAAAAGAAGATTATAATGATCTTACACATATAGTAAAACTTACTAAAGAAATGAAAAATGTTATTATCAATGAATATTCTATTAATAAAGAAATAGATGTTGCTGATTATTTAATTACAATCGGAATTAGAACAATTTTGAATGCAAAACGTATTATCATTTGTGCAAAAGGTAAAGAATGTGCTAAAAAAATAAAATATTTAGCTAAAGGTGTATTTGATAAAAAGATCCCAATAACATCTCTGCTTACACACCGTGATGTAAGAATTTATATGGACAAAGATGCAGCAGAGTTAATCATATAAGTTAATTATTTTTTAATTTTAGCAATTGTTGTATCACGCTTAACTTTATCTATATATTGCAATTTATATAATCATTTTATTTCTTTTAAACTGTATTTTGTCAAATCGCTTTCCATATATTTCATCCGTGTTTTTTCATATTTTTTAGTTTTGAAATATAAGGAACGTGATTCATTAAAAACAGCAACTATGTGACAACCTAATACAATTAAAAGAACTACCCCTACAAAAAATAAAACTAAACCACTAATAAATAATGGTTTATTTGTTGGTCATATGTATTCTGGTGTTGTCTCTTGAAATTTTAAACCAGCAAGTGTAAAACATAATGCAGCGCCTATAAAAAATAAGAAAATAACAAAGTAAATAACAAAACATGCTCATCTTCATTTTAAGTGATTCTTTTTAGAATAATGAATATGGATATATTTTTCAGCTAATTTATTTACTAGACTTTGCTTTTTACTTTGACTTTTAGATTTCATAATTAGTATGCTCTTGCAAAATAAACAATATATTTAGCTTTTTTCTTAGTAAAAAAACATTTCATTTTTGTGTCAGTTGGAAGTTCTTGTTTAATACATCTTGGTGTAGCACCAAATAATTTTTTAATTTCTTTTTCATCAAGTTCACTTCCTGCTCAAGGAGCGACAACCAATTTCTTTTGATCAATAGCTTTTTTGAAATCATCAAGATTATCAATTTCAACAGTTCTTGCTTTTAAATTTTGGTTTGCAGAATTATAAAGATTCTTTTTAAAGTTTGGAATTAAATTCTTAATTCGATCAACTACATCATTAATAGCGCATACTTCCTTTGTTAATGTATCTCTTCTTAATATCGTAACATTGTCTTGTTTTAAATCATTTGGACCGATAATAATACTAAAAGGAATGCCAGTTGTTTCGGCCCAAGCAGCTTTAAAACCTAAACCTTTTTCTGACATATCAATTTTAACACGGTATTCTTTTAATAATTTCGCAATTTTATCAGCTATTTTTTGAATTTTTGGTTCTTTATTTGCAAATATACCAAGAATTGCAATTTGAATAGGTGCAATGCTAAAAGGTAATTTTAAACCATGATCGTCAGAATGTGACATGATAATTGCGCCTATTAATCTTGTACTTGCTCCAGTAGATGTTTGATATACATACTCTAATTTATTATCTTTGTTAGTAAATGTAATACCATAAGTTTTAGCAAAGTTTTGACCTAAATAATGTGATGTTCCGCATTGAAGAGCTTGACCGTCTTGCATTAATGCTTCAATTGTATAAGTATTATCAGCACCTGCAAATCTTTCCCCAATAGTTTTTTCACCTTGTAAGCAAGGAATTAATAATTCATTAGTTACAAAATCATAATATTCATCAGCCATATTTTTAGCTTGTGCAACAGCTTCAGCTTTTGAAGAATGAATTGTATGAATTTCATGTCAAAAAAATTCAGTTGTTCTTAAAAAAGGTCTTGTGTTTTTTTCAGCGCGGAAAACATTACATCATTGATTTACTTTAATTGGCAAGTCATTGTATGAAGTTATTATTTTTTTAAAGTATTCGCAGAATAATACCTCACTTGTTGGACGCACTACATAAGGTTCAGTTAATTCTTCTTGACCTTTTTTAGTTACTAAAAAAACTTCTGGAGCAAAACCTTCAACATGTTCCTTTTCCCGCATAAACTCAGAATATTTAATAAATGTAGGCAAAGCAACATTAACAATGTCGTATTTTTTAAATCTCTTGTCTAATTCTTGTTGAATCATTGATCAAATTGCTCAACCATTAGGCATAAAAATCATTTCGCCTTTAATTGATGAATATTCAACAAGTTTTGCAGCTTTAACTACATCTGTATATCATTGCGCAAAATCTACATCTCTTGGAGTTATCTTTTCTAGTTTGCTCATAATACATATATTATATTTTTTTAATATAACTAACTAAAGCAGTTAATTTTCCTGATAAAGTAAAGTAATCTATTTTACTTGCAATAATGAATGAATCACCAACATTAATCTCTTTTTGATTATTTAAAATTCCTTTGCCACTTATAATTGATACTTGCAACCATTGAGCATCATTAAATGTATATTTTTTAGTTGATACATTATCTATTTTAACAAGCTTAAAAAACTTGCTATCAGTCAAAACATTTGATTTTTTATTGACTTTAAAATCTTTATGAGGTACAGTGATAACATCTAATGATTCTTTAATATGTAGAGGTCTTGGTTTGCCATTTGATAAACGATTATAGTCATACAATCTGAATGTTAAATCCGATGATTGTTGTAATTCATAAATCATAATATTTGCATTAATGGCATGAATGGTTCCAGCGGGAACAAAAACAAAATCGCCTTTTTTAACCTTTTTAATTCTTAAAAGTTTTTTTCATTCATTTTGATTAACTCAATCGACTAATTGTTTTTTAGTCTTTGCATTATGACCATAAATAATTGATGCATCTTTCTTAGCACCAAGAATATATCAACATTCATTCTTGCCTAATTGTGAATAGTTTTTACGAGCATATTGATCATCTGGATGAACTTGAACACTTAATTTATCATTACAATCTAAAATTTTTGTTAACAATGGATATTCTTTAAGGTTCGAATTATTAAAAATTTCAGGTTTATTTTTAAACAATCATTCTAAAGTTTTGTTTTTATATTTACCATTGGTAATTGTTGAAGATTTACCATGATATCCACTAATAATTCATGCTTCACCAACATGATTGTTTTTAATTTTTAAATTAAATTTTTTTAAATTAGAACTACCTCAAATTTTATTTTCAAAATAAGGTTTCAAAAAGTATATATCTTTCATAATTTCAAATTTGTATTTTCTTTAGTTATAGTATATATAATAAACATATATGAATATTTTTAGTAAAAACCATATTCTGTTTGACATCAATGTTAAAAATCAACTTGATGCATTTAAACAGATAGCCAAATTGGCAAAAAAATTAGAAATAATTGATAATGAAAAAAATCTTATTGATGGTTTAGTTCGTCGTGAAAAAGTTTCTACAACTGGAATGAAAGATTCATTCGCTATTCCTCATGCAATGTCATCTAAAATTAACAAACCTGCAATTATTGTGGCAAGATTTAAAAATGGAATTGATTGGAAAGCAATTGATGATAAACCAGTTAAATTTGCAATTGCAATATTAATTCCTGAAAAAGATCTTGGTGATCTTCATATGGAATATCTTGCAAGAATTTCTACAGGTTTAATGAATGAAGATCTTTGCAAGAAATTATTGACAACAAAAAACGTAAACAATGTTTATGATTTAATTGCAAAAACAATTAATGTTGAAGATACTGAAATAAAAGTTATTAAAGAATCTAGCAAAAAGCAACCAAAGAAAATTGATAAATCAAAACCATTAATTATTGGTGTAAGTGCTTGTGCAACAGGAATTGTTCACACTTTTATGACACGAGAAGCGCTTGAAGGTGTTGCGGATGAAATGAATGTTAATGTACACATTGAAACTGAAGGACAAAATGGTCGTGAACATACACTAACACATGAATTAATTGAAAAAGCTGATTATGTAATTATTGCATCTGATATTAATGTTGACACAGATCGATTCTTTGGCAAAAAAATATTTTTCTGTGGAACAAATGAAGCTATTGATAATCCACAAAAAGTTATTGAAACTGCAATGAAAGAATCTAAGGTTTGAAATGAAGGTGGTAGAATAACAACTAGAGCCACTTCATTAGGTGGAAAGAAACAAAATCCATTTATGAAACACTTCTTATCTGGTGTTTCACATATGATACCAGTATTGGTATTCTCTGGAATTGTATATGCATTGTTAAATGCTATTTGTATGGGTATTTACCATGATAATTCAGCTCCCGAAGGCACTGCAATGTGATATGCATTACAAGTTGCTAATGTAGGATTTACTTTCTTCGTAGCAATAATGGGTGCATACATCGGTGAATCTGTTGGTGGCCGAAGTGCCTTTGCGCCTGCATTAATTGCTTCGTTTGTGGCAGGATCGCCTAATTTGTATTATTACTATCCTGGAATTCCTAAAGTTGTAATAGGAACATTATTCAATGGTGGTGCTGTAGAAATTAGTGGTATTAGTTTAGGTATTCTTGCTGCATTAATGATGGGTTTTGCAGCTGGTTTAATTGTTAAATGGATTAACACATGAAAAGTAAAACAATCAATTCGTCCTGTTGTTTCAATTATCTTTGTACCTGTTGTTGTAACTTCAGTATTAGTATTCCCATTTGTATTTGCATTAAGCGGAATATTAGGTTGCATGATGAACTACATTGCATATGGTATTGCTTATGCTGGTTCAATTAATGGTGTAAACTTCTTAATTGGATTCTTATTAGGTGCAATGATTGGATTTGATATGGGTGGCCCAGTCAACAAGATTGCTGTTTCAACTGCTACTTGTTTAATTACAGTTGACCCAAGATTTATGGGCGCATGTGCTGCAGCTATCCCTGTTGCACCTTTAGGTTGTGGATTATCAATCTTAATTTTCAAAAAATTATTCCCAGATGAAGATGACCAAAGAAATGGTGTTACAGCTCTTGGTCTAGGATTCATGGGTATTAGTGAAGGTGCTATTCCTATCTTTGCAAAACGTCCAAAACAAACATTAATTGCCAATGTAGCAGCATCAGCAATTGCCGGGGGACTAGCATTTATGTTCTTCGTTGGTGGACATGTTGCAATGTGAGGTGGACCATTGATTGCATTCTGTTTAGGTGTTTATGCTGATCCAGGTGCAATTGGTACAAGCATACCAGCAATGTTTGGTGGACCTGGTGATACTGTTATGAAATACATCAGTATTTTATGATACTTCGTTGCAATTATCGGTGCAACTGTAATTCATATGTTTGTTTATGCTGCGCTTGTAAAAGCTAGTTCAAAAAAAGATGTAGATAAACGATTAAACAAAAAATTGACAAAAAAAGAAAAAGCTAGTCAAGTTCGTGCTGCTTAAAAGGTTCTTCTTCAGCTAAACCATTAAACTTATCTTGTTTAACATATTCATAAGCTAACATTGCAACACAATTTGAGAGGTTTAGTGCTCTAACTTGTTTTGTTGTAGGAATACGGATTGTTTTAGATAAATTATTTTTTAAAATTGTTTTATCAATTCCTGTAGACTCTTTACCAAACACTAAATATGATTCCTTCTTGGAATCATATTTTATTTTATCTGATGTTTTCTTACCATATCTTGAAATATAGTAAATATTAGTTTCTTCATTAATATAATTTTTATCTATAAAATCTTGAAAACAATCATATTCAAATAATTGCAATTTATCTCAATATGTTACAGAGCTTCGCTTTAAATTTTTGTTAGTTAAAAAGAATCCATATGGTCTAATTAAATGCAATTTAGCATTGAATGCAACACATGTTCTGGCAATATTACCGGTATTCTCAGGAATTTCAGGTTCAAATAAAACTATATTCAACATATTTAAAAATCAAAAATACTCATTTGGTCAGATTCACACAACTCATCAATAATACCGAGATTGTTCATTGTTTCAAACACCGTAGAATTAATTGATGTCCTTTTTAATAAATCTTCTTTAGAATTAAATGGCTTCTGTTCACGTGCAATTACAATAGTTTTAGCTGTAGTATTACCTAAGCCAGGAATAACATTAAATGGAGGAATAATGCAATTATTCTCAATTTGGAAATCAGTAGCTTTAGATTTTGAAAGACTTACATTTTTAAACTTAATCCCTCTAGCAAACATTTCTAACATTACTTCATAAATAGGAATAGCTTCAATTTCTTTTGGCTTTAATTCATTTTTTAGGGCTTTGTTATTCGCTTTTTTTCTTAATATCAATAATTTTTCCTTAACAGATTCAGGACCTTTTAAGGCTGTTTCTAAATCAAATGCATCAGGTTTTATGGAGTATAAACTAGCATAGAATGCAGCAGGATAGTACATTTTAAATCATGCTACTCTCCATGCTGAAATTACATATGCTGTTGCATGTGCTTTTGGGAACAAATAAGAAATCTTTAAGCATGAATCAATATACCACTTAGGGACTTTACACTCATTAATAACTTGTAAGTCTTTATCTTTAATTCCTTTGCCTTTACGTACAGTTTCCATAATGCTGAAGGCAGTTTCAGATGGTACACCTAATTTCATTAAATTAGTCATAATACCATCACGACAAGTTACAACTTCACTTAATGTTAGATGAGTTTTATTAATTAATTCTCGTGCATTACCAAGCCATACATTAGTACCATGACTTAGTCCAGAAATAGAAATTAAATCATCAAATGATTTTGGTTTAGTTTCTTTTAAAATAGTTCTAACGAATTCTGTACCAAATTCAGGCAAACCAATAGCTCCTGTTGTTTCTCCTAGAATGTCTTCGGATTTAATACCAAGTTGTTCATTGGTAGTAAACATAGATAGTACTTTTTCATCATGGAAAGGAATTGATCGTGGTTTTATTCCTGTCATTTGTTCAAGAAGTTTTAGTTTAGTTGGATCATCATGACCAAGAATATCAAGTTTTAGTAAATTATCATGTAAACTAGTAAATGTGAAATGAGTGGTATATCAAGTTAATGATTTATCATCAGCAGAATATTGATATGGAGTAAAATCAAATACACTCATATCCTTAGGAACAATGATAATGCCACCTGGGTGTTGTCCTGTTGTCCTTTTAACGTCAACACATTTAGAAGAAATCCAATCTATATATGCAGAACTAACAACTTGATCAGGTTGTGTTCTTTCAAAATATGCTTTAACATAACCAAAAGCAGTTTTATCAGCAACAGTAGCAATAGTTCCTGCACGATATGTATGTTCATGACCAAATAAGTCACGAATAAATTCATGAGCTGTTGATTGATATAAACCTGAAAAGTTTAAATCAATATCTGGTGTTTTTTCACCTCTAAAACCTAAGAATGTTTCAAAAGGAATATTATGGCCATCACCTATTAATTTAGCACCACAATGTGGACATGTTTTTTCAACCAAATCAAAACCATCAGGCAAATCAACATTAAAATCTGTGTAATGACATTTTGGACAACGGTAATGTGCTGGTAATGGATTAACTTCAGTAATATTTAATAAATAAGCAAGAAATGATGAACCAACTGATCCTCTTGATCCAACAATAAAACCATCACTAAGTGATTTTTCTACTAATAAGTGAGCGATCCAATAAATAATTGAAAACTTATTAATTAAAATGGAATCTAATTCCTTTTTTACGCGTTTTTGAATCAATTCATCGGGTTTATCACCATAAATTTCAGCAAGTTTCTGTTTAGCAAAATTTAATAATTTTTCTTCAACATTTTCAATTTTTGGTGGATATAGTTTTAATTTAATTGGCTCAAGATTATTTCCAATTTGTTTTGCAAATTCAACACTATTGGTAATAACAATTTGGTTAATTAATTCTTTATCTTTTAAAAAGCTAAATTCATCTAACATTTCTTTTGTTGTTCTTAAATGGTTATCAGGAATAATACTGTTATCTTCTCCATAACGATATAGACGGTGAGCCTTACCACCAAGCAATTTAGAATTAATGTAAACTCTTCGGCCAATTTGATCTTGTTCATCTAGATAATAAGCATCACTAACAGCAATAACTTTTTTATTTAATTTGTTAGCTGTATTAATAATTTTCTTAATTATAGATTGAATTTGTTCCAAAGTAAAATCATGACCATTAATTTTATGCAATAAGTTATTTGGTGAAGCAACAAAAACGAAATCTAAATAATTAATTGCATCAATTAATTCTTGTTCAGTACCATTAATAGCAGTATCAAATAATAGGCTTTCAGTTGGAGCATTAGCAATAATAAAATTATCTCTTATTGCATTTAATTCATTGTAAAACACTCGTGGATATGTATATAAATGTTCAGTATTAGAATTAGAAATCAATTTATAAAGTTTTTTAAATGATTGATTATTTTTACAATAAACGTCTAAATAGTTATCTGCAAATTGACGGTTATAATAGTTATCATTAACAAGATTATTTAATTGGTTAAGATTTTTGATATTTCTTGATTCTAAAAAATTAACCATGCGAATCCATACTTTTGTTAATACTTCAGCATCGAAATCTGCACGATGTGCAATATCATCATTATATTCTAGATGGTATAGATGTGAAACAGCACCTAAATTATGTTGGGCAGCTTTATTATTAATATATCTAGATAGCTGCATGGTATCAATAATTGGATTAGTAATTAATGGTAAATTATTTTGTTGTAATTTCTTATTCAAGAAACGGTAATCAAAATTAATACCATTGTGAGCAATCAATGTAGCATTACCGATTCATTCTTTAATTTTATTTAACCCAGTAATTAAATCAATACCTTGTTGTTCCAAAATTTCATTAGTAATGTGAGTTTTTGATGAAATGTATGATGAAATTGGTTTTATAGGTTTAATAAAAAAATCAATCCGGTCAACAATTTTTAAATCTTTAATTTTTACAGCACCAAATTCAATTAAATCATTAAATTCATTATTTAATCCAGAAGTCTCAATGTCAAATACAACCATTTCTGATTTAACTAAGTCTTCATCACGCGGATTTAATACATGAACTGCTGATTCATTTAAAACATTCAATTCTACACCATAGATAACTTTTTGACCAAGTTTTTTAGCAATGTTATATGCATCAGGGAATGATTGAACATTAAAACGATCGATAATGCTTATGGCATTCCAGCCAAACTGTTTACTACGTTCAATCACTTCTTGTGTAGAGCAAATCCCATCAAAAGCTGACATTTTAGTATGAACTAATAATTCAACTCTTTTATTTTTAGCATCATCTTCACGGATAAATTCCTTAGGAGTTTTTATCTTAATAATTTTGCGAACTAAACCAGTCAATTCGTTTGAATTATATTTATCGATATTAAATGAACACTCCACATTAATTCAATCATTAACATGGAATTCATCAAGATATGATGAAGGTAAATTATTTCATGATTTATTTATATTCAAATGATTATCTGTTGCGAAACATTTAATTTTTATGGCATTTTTAAAATCAGTTACCCAAAAAGTGTAAATAGTGGAACCATTTTTTGTTTTAGTCTTATCAGTCTTAAAGATTTGGCATTGTAATACACCATAATTTACGTTATTATCAACTTCATTAATTTGAATAATTTTTTTTGTATTAATTTTATTATTCCTTAATATTTGTGCATTAGTTTCATTAATTGAGCGAATATTTTTAAATGATTGATTAATTTCATTCATTTTTTGCATATTGTATAACTCAAGGGACTGCTTATCTTTGCTAAAAGCAAATTTTAAACTATTAATCTTAAATCCTGCGGCTTTAAATGACAATATAAAATATGTTTGTAATTCATTTAATATTTTTTCTTCAAAATCATGAAAATAAGAAAAAGTTAAATTACCATTTTCTATTTTTATATCAGTAATATTTAATAGATTTTTAGTTTCTGATTTATCTAATGACAATTTATTAACAAAATAAACAAAATAATCTTTTACTTCTTTTTCACTAAAAAACTCAGTTTCACCTTTTAATTCTATTTCAAAAGAATCATGACAAAAATTCTTTATGGCATTTACGATTTTAGTATAAATGTTTATTGGCAATACTTTATTTTTTAAAGTTATAACAATTCTTGAATTATTAGTAGCTTTATTCTTGTTAAAAACAAAAGAAACAACATTAACAATTTGATCAAATTCTTCACCTGTTAAAATTTTTGAACGCTCAAAAAATTCTCGAAATTTGTTGTTCATATACGATAGTATATATATACCAATTAATGTTGTAAAAAAATAATATTTGTATAATAATTTAAAGGTTAGGGAACGGATGCTGCCCTCAACAACAGTCCAAGTATAAAGGTTAGGGAACGGATGCTGCCCTCAACAACAGTCCAAGTATAAAGTGAAATGTTTCTCAACAATGGGAAACATTTTTTATTTATAGCCATAAAATAAATAAAAAAATTATTTATTTACTACTTTGTAAATGTTTTTTAATTTAATGACAAAATGGTTAATTCCAGAACGGGTTATTTTAATTTTATATGTTTGTTGGTATAAATTAGCCAATTCACTAATACTTGCAGTTGGATAATTTAGACGTAATTGACAATACTTTTTAAATTTATCGTTTTGATCTTTATATAATTGGGCGTTTATTATTGCTTTAATCATAGTTGTTTGTATGTCGCTTGCCTTTGCAGATTTAGATATATTTGATATATCTAAATTGTTTAATCGGTGTAACTGATTATTAAAATCTCTTGAAATTATGGTATCTTCTAATAAAGACATATTTTCAATTGCGTTAATATGTTTCAAAAAATCAGAAACTTCGGTTGAACGCTTAATATAAAGTACAGTACTATATTTTCGCTTCAATAAAATTGGTGAAAGTCTTCAACTAATAAGAATTTGTTGAATTAATCTTAGGTATTTACCATTAGTACTTCTGATTTCTAAATGATAAAATGGTTTAGAGATATCGCTGATACTTCCGCCACTTAAAAAAGCTCCGATAACATAAGCACTTTTTTCTTTTTCAGTTTTAGTAAATTTTATATCTTTATCATCTAAAACTTTTAACTCGTTGAGAAGCTGTTCAAACTTTACTTGATTAATAGTTAACCGATAAAGTCGTTTTTTATTAAAATTATTAATTTCACTGTATGACAAATGGTGATCAGTCTTAACTATCTTATCTAAACATTCAGTAATAAATCTTATCACAAATGAGAAATTAGATTCAACATAATATTCAATTTTTGATTGTGATAAAGAAATCTTCATACGATTTGTTAAAAATGATGATAAAATCCTTTTTATTGATTCAGTATCGTAATCATTATTGCAAATTTCTTGTTTAATTGAAACACTAAATGTTGGCATTATTTCCAAGACTTTAAATATTGTATGATATTCAATCCAGCAACTGAACCATCATTAACAGCTGTTGGTATTTGTTTAAATTGATTATTACATACATCACCTATAGCATAAATACCTGGGATACTTGTTTCCATCTTTTGGTTATGAATAATAAAATGTTTATCATCAAGTAATTTAGTATTTTTAATAAAATCTGTCGCTGGATTTAAACCAGTGAAATTGAAAATGCAAAAACAATTAATTTTTTTTTGTTCATTTGTATTCACATCTTTAATTATTGCGCCGGTTATTTTGTTTCCATCACCAAGTACAGTATCAATGGTTGAATTATAAATGATTTCAATATTATTTGCTTGTTTTAATACATTCATATCTGAATGTTGTAAATTTAATTTGTCATATTTAACAACAAGGTAAATATGTTTACAAATTTTAGATAAGTAGATTGCATTATCTAAAGCAGAATCACCGTTACCAAAAACAATAACATCTTTATCTTTTGCTAAGCTACCATCACACATTGCACAATAACTAATACCTTTATTTTCATACTTATCAGCATCTTTCGCAATTAGTTTGTTTTCATTCATACCAGTAGCTATAATTAATGCCTTAGCATATCGTGTAGCACCATCAGTTGTATATACAACATGATAATTTAAATATTGATCAATTTGCGAAACTTCACCAAACAATGAAATAGCACCTGATTGTTGTGCTTGTTCATACATTTGTAATGCTAAGTCAGGACCTGAAATTGATTTAAAACCTGGATAATTAGTTATATTATGTACTATATTAACCAATTTACCACCTGGAACATTTTTTTCAATATAAGCCACTTTATATCCAGCGGCAGCAATATAAATAGATGCAGATAAAGAACTTGGTCCCCCACCTATAATGACGACATCAAATGTGTTAGAATCACACATCATTTTATGTTGTAATGGCATATCTACTCCTATTTAAGAACAAAAATATTTATTTATTTTTATTTTTAATAATGTTTTTAGATTCAATGTATTCGGGTGCAAATTGAATAATTTTATAGAAATCTTTTGGATTTAAAGATACTCTTCCTAATAGAAAACCGTCAACACTACGAATCTTTAAAATTTCAGCAGCATTATTAACATCAACACCACCGCCGTATAAAACGTGAATATCTTTAGCAACAGTTTGATCATACATATTTGCAATAATAGAACGAATTAATGCTATATTTGTTTTAATTTCTTCAATTGTTGCTGGTTCTTTGCCAATAGCTCAAATTGGTTCATACGCAATAATCACTTTTTTTACTTCTACATCACTAACATCTTTTAAGAAATTTAGAAGTTGTTTTGTAAGCGATTTTTGTGTTTCGTTGGCAGTTTTCTCTTCAATGGTTTCACCAATGCAAAGAATTGGTATCATTTTGTTTGCTAATAAAACCTTAATTGTTTCATTTACATCTGAACTGCTCCAATTAAAATATGTTCTTTTTTCACTATGAGCCACAATTGCATAATTTATTCCATACTCATGAACTTGAGCGTATGAAACAAGTCCAGTATATGAACCTTCTTCTTTATAATGAACATCTTGGGCAACAGTAACTATACCATGTTTAGCCATACCACAAACCGGTAATAAACCAATTGCTGTAGGAGCAACTCCTATAACAACATTTTTCATAGTTTTTAAAACTTTATCTTTGCCGATTAATTTATTAAAAATTTTGAAATATGACTTAATATCTGCAAATTTAAAATTCATTTTTCAGTTGGCAATAAATACTTTGTTGTTTGATTCAACAACAAGTTTTTTAACTAATTGTTTTTTGCTTGGTTTCTTTTCTTTTTCGTTAATTGTTTTTTGAGATTGTACGTTTTCCATAATATTTTTATAATTATACTTTATATTTTTTTATTATTTTTTGCAATAAATGAATGTGAGAATCATTCCAACTATACAGCAAATTGTAAAAATCGACAAAATAATAGTAAAAACAATTCTTTTTTTAATCAATTTTTTATCTAAAATAACAGGCTTATTTTTCTTTTCCATTGAAGTTTTCCTTTACAAATGCAAATAATGTATCTAATAATACAGGAACTGGATATGATTTGCCTCTAGCTTTAAATTCACTTGTTCCTGCAATATCCAAATGAATAAAATCAACATCTTTAGCAAATTCTTTTAAAAAGCTTGCAGCTGAGATAGAAGAACCAAATGGTTTTTCGACACAGTTAATTAAATCAGCCAATAAAGAAGATTTTAATGCTGTCGAAAAGTATGGATGAAAAGGCATGTTTCATACATATTCGCCAACTGATCTTGCAGTTTTATCAAATAAAACAATGTTTGATTCATTTGTTGATCAAAATCCGGTATATAAATCACCAAAAGCTACAACAATTGCTCCAGTTAATGTTGCGATTGTAGCTACTGATTTAACACCTAAATCCTTTATTGCATAAGTGATTCCATCAGCAAGAATTAATCGACCTTCAGCATCTGTATTTGTAATCTCAACTGTTTTTTTAGAATATGAAGTAATTACATCACCAACTTTTGTACAGTTGCTACCAATTTCATTAACAGCTAAAGGCATAACAACTGCAAAATTAGGTTTTATTTTGTTTAAGCAAAATGCATACATAACTCCAGCAGCAATGGCTGCACCTGACATGTCATATTGCATGCCTGTTAAATGACCACTTGGTTTTAAATTTATACCACCTGTATCAAAAGTTATGCCTTTACCAATAAGAGCAAATTTTGGTTTTGAATTTTTGAATTTGATTGAAATTAACTTTGGCTCATTTGCTTTGGTTGAAGCATTACCAACAGCTAATATCAGACCCATTTGTTTTTTAATCAAATCTGATTTATTTAAAATTTTGATTTCTATTTGGTTGCTGAACGGTTCAAAAGTTTTTTTAATCATATCAGCAAATGTTGTAGGATTCATATAATTGTTTGGCATCAATTGCATTTGTCTTGCAAAATTATTTGCTTGCGACATTAATTTTGCCTTGTCTACTAATTTTTGATATTTTTTATCATAGATAAAATTATTAATAATCCTATCATTAGTAGTTGTTTTTAAATTAAATGGTAAATGGTTAAAATATTCACTACTATTTAACATACAAGTTATCACAGCTTGATGCTTTTCATTAGGAATCATTGATAAAAAACTATTTAAATCAATATCAAAATCTTTATTAAATTTACCAAATGTTTCACGAATCATTCAATTAAATTGTCGAAAACAAAAATATTTTTTATCAAGAACAAAATTAATCTTATGATTTTCTAAAAAATATGAATATGGTTTATGAGTCGCATTTGATGCAATAGCAACTAAAATCATTTTGTTTTTTTTCTTATCATTTAATAGATACATAATATAAATATTTTATATTTATATATTGCAAAAAATAAATTAACAAAAGAATATTGTGTGTAATTACTGCAAATTTTCAGTTTTTATTTGTTTCTTATTGTTGATATAGTTATATACAACAATAGACAAAACACTTGCAATTGGATATATTAAAGCGCAACTAAATAGAGCATAAATATTGAATACATCAACTTTAGTAGATGCGTTAATAATTAAACCAATAATCATACCTAACAATAAGATGATGTAGCGGATACTATATAAGAAAATAGCAATAATTGTTATTCGTGATTTATGATTACCGTTAAAAATTCACCGATTACTAATATATCCAAAAAATAAGCACAAATAAATAAAAGGAATGTTAATTAAACATCCATATAAGATACAGTAATTTTTATAAACTACACTTAAACTGATACAAATAATAAAAGCAATTAATACAAACAATGAATTAAACAATAAAAAACAAATGTTTATTTTTTTATCAAACAAATTATTTTTATTTTGTTGTTTATTATCCATTATTTAGTGCCGAATATACGGTCACCAGCATCTCCTAATCCTGGAATAATATAAGAATTCTTATTTAATTTCTTATCTACAGCACAAGTATATACTGGAATTTTATTATCATATTTTTCTAATGTTTTTAAACCTTCAGGTGCAGCAAGTACACAAGCAAAACGAATTGATTTAGGTTTAAACTTCTTAACCATTTGGATTGCTTTAACAATAGAGTGACCAGTAGCAAGCATTGGGTCAAGAATAATAACATCAGATTCTTTAATTCTCGCTGGCATCTTACAATAATATTCAATTGGTTTTTTTGTTTTTTCATCACGATAAAGACCTATATGGCCAATAGCAGCTTGTGGCATCATTAATTTAAAACCATCAACCATGCCTAATCCAGCTCGTAAAATTGGCACAAGAATTACTGGTGTGATTAATTTATAACCTAAAGCCTTAGACAAAGGTGTTTCAATTTCATAACTAACTACTTTTAAATCCTTAGTTACTTCATAAGTCATTAATTGTGATAATTCTTGTAAGTATGCTCGAAAATCACGTGAATTTGTATTTTTATCACGCATACGTGATAATTTCATCTTAATTAATGGATGATTAATAATTTTATACATATCTACCGCATCTCTCTATTAAATGGTATACCGTCAAATTCTGGCGCTTTTACTCACTTAGCAAAAAATATCAATGTTAAGAAAGTAATAATATATGGCAATGCATATGCTAAGTCTTTGGCAAGTCCGATATTTGTTAATACGCTTGACATACATAGTGAAATTAATAATGAAAAGATAAATGAAGTTACAGCAATTCATTCAATTTTTCACGCACCAACAATCATAATTGCTAAAGCTAAAAAGCCTAAACCTTGAACATTTCCCTGAGATTGTTTAATGTTAAATAAATATATAGCACCTGCTAATCCGGCAATTGCACTTGAAGATAAAACTGCAATTCATTGATATTTATTTACACTAATTGATTGAGCATCAACAGCAAATGGGTTTTCACCAACTGCAATATATCTTAAACCAATTTTTGTTTTATTAACAACTAATCAAATAATACCCACAATAACTAGGGCAAGTATAAACATTATTAATGATGAGCCATATACACTGCCACCAATATATAAAAAGTCATCAAAACCAGTTGCAAGTTTAGATGCACCATTATAGAAAACAGCACCTAATTTACTGTTAACAAAAGTACATAGAGCAACACCAATTAAATTAATGGCTGTACCACTAATAACATGATTTGCTTTTAGGTTAATACATGCAAATGCATGCAAACCTCCTGTAATCATTGTGGCAATCATAGTCAATAAAAAGGCAAAGATAATTCCGGAACTTCCCATTGTTGTAAAGCCAAATAATGGTGAAGAGAAAATACCGAAGAAAATAACTCCAAAACACATCATACCATCTATACCAATATTTACAATTCCAGCACGTTCAGATAGATATCCCGAAATCGCGCCTAATAATAATACAGCACCATATAAAAATGCATAATTTATTATCATTCCACTCATTATCTATTACCTCCTATAGCCGTTTTTTTATCTATCTTAATTTGTTTATTTAATGCCGAAGTAATATACTCATCTCTAATCTCATTTTTAACTAACTTATATGCAGTTTTTGTCTTATAATGAATAATTTCCTTTATTTGGTCTTCATATAAACTATAAGATTCACCTAAAACGATTTGCTTTTCAATTATTTCTTGAGCAAATTTATCGATTTTAGATATTTTGCACTCATAAAAAGGTGTGATCATTACATCATAACCATATTTTGGTTTCTTGATAGATTCCTTAAGCACTTTTGTGTATGCATCATATGCATATTTTTCGTAATTATGAAAACTGCTGAACACTTCGTTCTCATCTTTGTTATTTGTTTTAGACATTTTTTTCTTAGATTTAATTTCAAATTTCAATTCTTTAATTGCTAAACGATACACCTTGTTTAATTCTTTAATCTTTACTTTTCTTGTTGTAGGTGATTTATTATTCATAATTTCAGCTTTTTGATTATCATAATCTTTATTAGCTTCAGCTAATTTATCCTTATAAAATCTGTTTAATCGTTTATAAATCATATGAAGATTGAAATTATTTTCTTTATTTAAAATAATTTGTTTTTCAAAATTATTGCTAATTTGTTTTGAACGAATTAATGCTACAACAAGCAAGTTGTATACACATCTATTTATATATGCTGCATCTTTCAATAGTTTAGGTTCAATGTTGTTATATTTTAAAACTTCAATTGTATTTTTTGATAAATAGAATTCAGTTCTTTCTTCATATAAATCAATAAGATTATCTAGTAATTTTTTTAGTCTTTTATTTTTCGTAGATGATGGTAATTTGCCAACATATTGTTGTTTTAAATTTTTAATCTGATCGCTAAAATTATCGTGGTGAATATCTAAATCAGGATTCTTATTAACTAAAGCAATTAACTTAATTACCTTTTGTCTAATAGCATTAATGTCTTCACCAATTTTGTGATAATGTTTAAGTGTATAAATTGTTGAAATAACATTATCAATATTATCGCCTTGATCATGAACAAATTTATTATAGCTAGTCTCATTCCTTTTTCCATCAAATATCTTTCTAATCCAAATTCATGGTTTAAAGTAATACATTAATGAAATTATTGCTGCACCATAAACGATAATACCAAACATTAGATCTGTAATAACTGGGTCAACTAGTAATTCTGTTTGAATAGTTGATTTAGCATTTTGCACCATAGCAAAAAATAATGAAATAGGCAATACAGCTAATGGGTTATTCATAGAAATTAATCCTACTGAAATTCCATTGAATCCCTCAACTGGAATAGCCTTAGCAGTTGTTGTTACAAATATTTGGTTATTGTTGCCACAATAAATCATTGCGCCTAGTAATCCAGCAAGTATTCCAGAAATTAACATTGCTATGATACGTTTTGATTTAACATTAATTCCTGCATATGTTGAAGCTGTTAGACTTAAACCAGTAGTAGAAATTTTTCTGCCAAATGTTGAATAATTAAGAATAACAATAGAAACAGGAATAACAATTGCAATAATAATAGTTAACGGTAATCATGCACCATTTAATGTACTTGTTCAATTGGTAATGTTTAATGATACATCACTTGGAAGTTCTTCAGTATACAAACCAGTTGAATTTATTATTCCCATATTATTAGCAACTGTTCTTACAAATAAAGTTCCTAAAAAGAATATTGTTCAGTTAAATAAAATGGAAGTAATAACCTCATTAACATTCAGATATGTTTTTAATAAACCAATAATTACAGCAATTACTGCACCAGCTAACATAGCTACTAAGACAACTAGCACTTGTCCTAATCCTGGCATAATCCCTGCATTATGTAATGCAAAACCAGTAATAACACCAAATTGACCGCCAAACATCATTTGACCTGAAATACCGATATTAAATAATCCGGCTTTTTGAGCAAAGATGAAAGACAATGCTGCCACAGCAAATATTGAAATTGAAGAAATTGTAGACTTAGCATTGCCTGTTTCAAATGAGCCATTGAATGGAGCAACAAAAATATATTTAAAGATACCACTAAACAATGATCCGTTGCCATAGATCATAATTACTAATAGCACAGCGAATAATAATGAGATAATGATTGATAATAGGGAAGCAAAAATATTCTTTGTTGTTTTTTTACGTTTATCACTATAAAGGAATTGTAATCATTTAAATCTTATTTTAATTTTTGTATCTGTACAAAATTTTTGTATCTTTAAATTATGTTTTGCTTCCATAATTAATTACCTCCTGAAATAGTTGTACGCTCAATTTGATGACTATCTATCTTGTTTGAAACATCAGTATTTGATAAATACTTACCAATTTCAGAACGTTTAGCTTTATGTCCTAAAGTTTCATAAACAATCTTACCATCGTTAATGACCACAATTCTTGATGAAATAGACAAAATTTCATCTAATTCATAAGAAATTAATAAGATAGCTGTTCCTTTCTTAGCATCCTCAAGTATTTTTTGATGAATATAGTTAATTGCACCTAAGTCAAGTCCACGAGTCGGTTGAACAATGATTGCAATATTATGTTTTCTTGATAATTCACGACCAATAACTAATTTTTGTTGATTACCACCAGATAATGCTCGTGCTAAAGCTTTACCATTATCTGCGCCACGAACATCTCACAAACTAATAATTGATTTTGCATATTTACTTATTTGATGATTGTCTGTAAAACCAAACTTTGTAAATGGATAACGATCAATTTCAGGAAGGACAGTATTAATAGCGGTTGTTTCATCAAGAACTAAACCATATTTTAATCTATCTTCAGGAACATGACATAAACCATTTTTGTATAGTTTCGATACACTTGTATCAAGAACATTAATTTTTTGATTAGTTTCTGTATTGTAAATATAAACTTCACCAGTAACCTTTTGTTTTAATAGCCCGCCAAGAATTAATGATAACTCAGTTTGACCATTACCCTCAATACCAGCAAGACCAACAATTTCACCTTGATGAATTGTTAAACTAAAATCATTTAAAGCATTAATTTTAGGCTGTGATATTTTAGGAACAGTTAGGTTCTTTATTTCGCAGGCAATTGGACGTTTTTTGTAATAAAGATCTTTGCTTTTATTCTTAGTTCGTACTAATTTATGACCTACCATATCATTTGCAATTTTTGTTTCATTTGTGTCAGTCTTCTTTACTGTTTTAACTAAACAACCCTTACGAATAATTGTGATATTATCAGCAACCTCCATAACTTCATTAAGTTTATGAGTAATTAAAATGATAGTTTTACCTTGTTTTTTAAATTCAAGTAACATTTTTAAAAAACCTTCAATTTCTTGATCAGAAAGCACAGCTGTAGGTTCATCAAAAATTAAAATATCAGTATCACGATATAACAACTTTAAAATTTCTGTTCTTTGTTGTTGACCAACAGAAGCATTGATAGACTTAACATCTAAATTAACATCTAGTTTATATAGACGCGCTAATTTTTCAATTTTTGCGCGCGCGGATTTACGATCAATAAAACCGTGTTTTGTCATTTCACAACCTAAGATAATGTTGTCAAGTAATGTATAAACATTAACTAATTTAAAGTGTTGGTGAACCATCCCGATACCATTAGCTTTTATTGTTTCAGCAGTTATGCTATCTAATTTGTTACCATTTACAATGATTTTACCAGAATCACATGGATATATGCCAAATAAAATTGACATTAATGTTGTCTTACCTGCACCATTTTCACCAACAATAGCATGAATCTCATTTTTTTCAACTTTTAAAGTTAAATTATTATTTGCAATTAGTTTTCCACCATTGAATGTTTTGGTGATATTTAACATTTCAACTGCATATTTAGTTTCATTAGCTTCATACAAGCTAGTAGTTTTTTCTTGAATATTCTTTTTTCTCTTTTTAAATAACATAACTTACTCGTAAATAAAATACTTATTTTCATCTAGGAATTGGAATACATCCATCTGTTCAGTTCCATCTTCATTATTAACAAACTTTTTTTGTAACAAAAAGCTAATAATGTCATCATAACTGTTCCACTGTTCTGGGTGGTCCTCTACTGACGTAAGTAATTCAATAGCATCATACAATGATTCTCAACCTGTTCCTTGAAATAATGGATTATCAGAATAATGTTCATTATCAGTCAATACATTGCTTGCACCTTGTGAAAGTGTAGAACATTTATTGTAAACACTACCAACAGTTACATAACCACTATTACCTATAAATGAACGTCTAACTTCATCCGATTGAGATGCTAATGCCATTCCATCATAACCCAAATAATTACATTGAATTTCATTAGTAGCATTTTGACTAAAGTAATAACCTCTAATAGCTTTAGCTTTTGCTTGGAAAATAATAGAACTAACTCCAGCTAAATCCTTTTGTGCAGAGAATTGAATAATTTTATCCCCATAGTTTAAATGGCTCTTGCTAGTGTATACACTCATATCACCATTTTCTTGATCAGTATCTACACCAATAGCAATTGCTGGTGATCCTTGGTTTCTAATTTCATTAACAACGTCCATAGTTTGTGGTCCAGATACAGGTAAGATAGCATCAGCCCCCTGCATTAATAGTTGTTGAACTAAAAGTCTACTTTCACCAGTTACAAATGAGTTTGAATAAAATGAATCAGACTTACCTATAGAAATTAAACCAACTGTTCTTTTTTCTCTTGTAGTCTCGTCTCATTGTTCTTTTTCAGCAAGCTTTGGAAGAATGTAATTATTGTAAATATAAACACCTCATTGAAATCCACCCATGTATGCTGTAACTGTTGGAATTGGTAAACCGCCATATGTTCCAACTGCAAGTTTACCATTGTTAACTTTTGAATAAACAGTATCATATCGATCTTGCAAATATTGACATGCAGCAAGTGCACTTAAAAAAGCTGATTGGTCAGATTTATAGAATACAGATGCACAACGTCTAGATCTGTATGAACCATCTAATAATGTATAAGTTGCAGATTCATATAAATCATTATAACGTGTCTCAAAACTTGCTAAAGGTGTCTCATGCAAATATCCTGCTAATAAAAGTGACCCTTTTTGACGACTAGAATTTTTAATCTTATTAACCTCAGCACGATAAACATCAGTAAAACCATTGTTATCATCGGCAGCAGGCTTTGAAATTCTTGCATAATATTTACCTTCTTGATATTCATTTTGAAGAGGCTCTATTAATTGATTAATAGGAATGCGAACAGGGTCACCAACTTTTCATTGGCTGCTACCTAATGTTGAATCTTTTTGATGCACTCAATTAACAAGACCTCAATATATACTTTGGTTAAAGGATTTATCTAATGCTACATGGGTACTACCGTCAATGATTGATACACCATATGCATATAGGTCAGAATTACTGATATTAGGATCTATAGTAAAAGAGTCAGTTGAAGTGTCAATTTGTGATGTATTTATATACACATCACGATATACCTTGTTACTATTATTATTTGTTACAGGTTCCTCATCATCACAATTTCAATATGATTCATCAGGTAATGAACGATAATCTGCAGCTACAGTAGGGCTTATTGAATCTTCATTTTTGAAAAGTCAAGGTCTTATATTAATAAAATTTTGTCGATTTGAAAGTGATGCAGTTAATCCAAAGACTATTCCACTAGAACCTCCTAACAAAATAACAGCAGCGCCAATTTTTAATAATTTTGAAAGATTTGCTGATTGTAGTTTGTGATGTTTTAGCTTTTGCATATTTAAGAAGTTGTCCCAGAGAATTACACTATATTATGTAAATAATATAGTATATTTTTTTGTTTTCATAAAATATATTTGCATTTTTAAATAAACTTTAGTTACTTTAACATATAATAAAAACCAAATGGCGAAAAAATATTTGGTTACTACACCTATTTACTATGGTTCTGGCAAGCCCCATATTGGGCATGCTTTTACCACTATTATGGGAGATACTTTTGTAAGTTTTAAGAAACTTTTAGGTTATGATGCAATTTTATTATCTGGAATGGATGAACATGGTCAAAAAATTGCTGAAAAAGCTGCCAAAGAAAATAAACAACCGCAAGAATATGTTGATAGTATTTATCAAGATTTTAAGCATTTATGAGAACTATTAAGCATTAATTTTGGTGCTTTTATTCGTACAACAAATCCAGAACATTGTAATGCAGTACAAAAAGTATTTAGCCAATTGTACAAAGACAAATTAATTTATTTGGATAATTGAAAAGGTTTGTATTGTGTTCAATGTGAAGAAAACTACACTAAATCTTCAGCAGTCGAACATGATGATCATCAATTATATTGCAAGGTCGGCCATAAACTAGTAGAAAAATCTGAATCTTCATATTTTTTACAAATTTCTAAGTTTGAGGATTGACTAATTAGTTTTTATGAAGTTCATCCTAATTTCATTATTCCAACTGAAAGAATTAATGAAATTATGAAAAATTTCATTCTTCCTGGTTTAGAGGATTTATCAATTACAAGAACTACTTTTGATTGGGGAGTTCCAACTATTGAAAATAAAGATCACATTCTATATGTTTGAATTGATGCATTAATGTCATATTTAACAGGTTTAGGCTATCTAAGTAAAGATGATCATTTATACAAAGAATTTTGAGACAATGATGAAGCTATTAAGATCCATCTTGTTGGTAAAGAAATCACTAGATTCCATGGTATTTATTGACCAATACTATTAAAGTCTTTAAAACTAAGACAACCAACCAAAATAATTTCTCATGGATGAATTATTACTAAAGAAGGTAAGATGTCAAAGTCTTTAGGCAATGTTGTCGATCCAGTTGAATATATTAATGAATATGGTGCTGATGCTTTAAGATATTATTTATTGAAAAATATTCCCATTACAAGCGATGGAGTTTTCTCTAAAGATTTATTTATCAATACTTATAACTCTGATCTTGCTAATAACTTTGGTAACTTATTCTCAAGATCTTTAGGAATGATTAATAAATATAATCAAGGTATTATTCCAAAAATCAATCTAAAATGTTTAGATGATAATGATTTAACTTTAATAAATAAAGTTAAAGAATTACAAGCTCAAGCTAATCAATACATTGATAATTTTGAATTTAATACATTAATTAATGAACTAATCAATTTAAGTTCTCTAGCTAATAAATATGTTGAAGACACTAAACCATGAGAATTAAATAAACAAGGTAAAAAAGATAAATTATTTAATTTTTTAAATATTATTGCTAATGTTGCTAGAAACTTAATATTTTATTTATCACCAATTCTAAAATCAGGAACTGAATTAGCAAAAAAACAATTCAAATTAACTTCTTCGGATTTACAAATAGCAACATTGTCATCATTTGAAAAACTAGATAATCGTCAAGTTGATAATTCACAACCAATATACAATCGAATTAAATAGTTTTATTTGCTTATCTAATAAATAACTTCATATAAATATAAACCGCAAGGGCTAGCTAAAGTTATAGCTAATCCTTTTTTAGGATTATCAATTAATCTTTTAATATCAGCAATTGATTTCTTATGATCATTTAAATCAATAAGACTACCAATGATCATTCGTACCATATTTCTTAAAAAGCCATTACCAGTAATATAGACTTTGATAATATCTTTAGACTTAATAATTTTGATATCATTAATTGTCCTATTTGTATTTGATAACTCAGACTTACTAAATGATAAAAAATTATGATTGCCAATAAATAACTTAATAGCTTTTTTTCATAAAACTAAATCAATAGGTTTGTTGTAATTTAATAAATATCTATTTTTAAAAATATTAAACTTGCCGATGTTAATTACATATAGATATGTTTTACTTTTAGCATCATATCGAGCATTAAAACTATTATCTATAGTTTTAATCTTATTTATTCTAATATCGTAAGGAAGTTGTGAATTTAATGCCTTTATTAATTTGACAGGTGTTAAATTGACTTTATTTTCACAAAAACTAAAATATTGATGAATTGCATGGACACCAGTATCAGTTCTTCCACTACCAATAATGTTAATCTTTTGCTGGTAAATACGACTTAAGCAGTTTTCAATAGTTTGTTGAACTGATTCATTATTCTTTTGTTTAGCTCATCCATGGTAATTACAACCATCATAACTAATATCAACCAAATAATTCATAAACTATACGATTAAAAATTCAACCCAATTGAATGGCCCAAAAACCATGTGGTGAACAGTAAATGAAATAAAGAAAACAAAGAAAATACCACCAAGAATTAAAGCAATAAAATCCCTAATACTTATATTGTAATTACGATATCTAGTACGAATTTTTCGTGGATCATAACCTCGTGCTTCCATAGCATTTGATAAATCATCAGCTTTATGAAATGCCAATGAAAACATTGGAATAATTAATGAAATTAATGATTTGACTTTATCTTTAATGTTTCCATTTTTAAAATCTACACCTCTTGATGCTTGAGCACGTAAAATGTTTTGTGATTCAGATAATAACGAAGGAACAAAACGAATCGCAATAGCAAATGTCATAGCCCATTCATTAATTGGTATTCTAAAATATTTTAATGGATATAACATATCCTCGATACCATTAGTTAATTCAGAATAGCTTGTTGTTGATAATAATAAAGTGATAATACTAATCATTAATATGATCTTAAATGAAACAAATGTGGTATTAAATATTACTTTTGTTGATAATGAATATCAATGAGAGATATATCAAAGATATAATGTTTGACCACTTGCAATTTTAACAGATTCATACTTATATCCTAAAAAATCATCTGGTCGATTATAATATATTCCTTTAATTTCTCCGCCTCAAATGTTACCTACTATTGACATATGACTTTGATCTTGGGTTCAAATAATGTGATTAGTATCAAAATTAATTACATTACCAAAAATAACTTTCATTGGTGAATTCAACACATCAGCACTAAAACCAGGAGATTTATAGGCTATCCAGTTAATAACTCCTAACAAAACAAACATAACTATCCAAGTAATAAAAATGGACTTAAACAACTTTAATGGTAATCTTGCTAGTATCCAAATTAAAACAATTAAACTTGTAGCAACTAATAAACCAAAGAAACCAATTGGTAAAAAGACAATCGTAATTAAAAAAATAGTAACTAAAATTTTAACTGTTGGATTAGTTGCATGTCAGAATGATTTTTTATTAATGTATTGTTCCAATGAATTTTGCATTAATTATTTCCTCTTTTTGATAATTTTGTCAATACATATTGATAATTCTTCAACCGTTTTAGGTTGCATTTCATATAAAGCCTCAAAAGCTTTGTTTTTAGATATTAATAAATCAATCATTTGAATTACCATTGGTTTAATAATAGACGTAGAGTTTAATAATTCGTTATTTCTAAAAATATTATAAGGTGTATCAAAGTATTTAACTTTCTTATCAGCTAAAACAATTACTTTATCAGCCATTCTTAATACTTGGTTCATATCATGCGTAATAATAATAATTGTTTGTTTTTGTTGTTTTAAATTTTGAATAAAATTTAATATTGAAGTTGTTCCTGCAGGATCTAATCCAGCAGTTGGCTCGTCAAATACTAAAATATTAGGTTGAATAGCTAATATACCTGCAAGAGCCACTCGTCGTTTTTGACCACCAGAAAGTTCAAAAGGTGAATGTGAGAATAAATATTCAGGAATGCCCATTTGTTTTAAATATTCAATAGCTAATTTTTCAGCTTCTGGTTTTTTAACACCAAGATTAACAGGACCAAACATAACATCTTTAACGATGTTATCCTTGAATAATTGATATTCAGGAAATTGGAAAACCATACCAACAGTTTTTCTTAATTTCTTAAATTTTGGTATACGTTTTTTCTTACCATATACTTTACAACCATTTAACAAAAAAATGTTACCATACTTTGATTTTAATAAACCATTAAAATGCGTAATCAAAGTGGTTTTGCCACATCCAGAATCACCAATAATAAAATAAATTTTTTCTTTCTCCAAAGAAAGTTTTGTTGACTCTAAAACAACTTTTTCATTAGCAGTATTACTATCAAATACGATTTTCAAATTGTCTAAAAAAATAGCTAAATTATTATCAAGATTAAATTCTTTAGCTTCTTTGATAGTCATTTCTCTATTTAAACTTTCGCTGCTTATTTGTTTTGTTATTTCTTGCATAATTTAGCTACCTCAGTTGCCAATTTATCACTATCTAATGTCAAAGACAAATCATGATATTTATCCTTTAATAATTTTGATAAATTAAGTGCAAAAGGAAAATCTAGACTATTATTTTTTAAAAATTCTTCATCTTCAAAAACAACATTAGGCTTATCGAATCTTTGCAATTCTCCTTGCTTAATTACCATTACACGGTCTGCTTTGATAATCTCTTCCATATCATGAGTAATAGAAATAACAGTCTTATGATATTTATGACGTAATAAAAGCATTAATTCTTTTATTTCTTGCTTAGCAGTTGGATCTAGCATTGATGTTGATTCATCAAAGATAATAATACTTGGATTCATTGCTAACACTGAAGCAATTGCCACTCTTTGTTTTTGACCACCAGATAATTTTCCTGCATCTAAGCCTAATAGATGTTGAACACTAACAATACTTGATGCTTGTTGGATAATATCATTCATATTTAAAGAATTAACTAAACGATTTTCTAAACCAAAAGCAATATCATCTTCAGCAGTTAAACCTATAAATTGATTATCGGGATTTTGAAAAACAATGCCAATTTTATTGCGAATACTTTTTAATGTCAAATTCGTCATCAAAGTACCATAAACATAAACATTACCGCTTCATGGTTTTAATAGACCAAAAATAATTTTTGAAATTGTAGATTTACCAGATCCATTACTACCAACAATACAAATATATTCGTCATCATAAATATCAAAAGATAAATTTTTGATAACTCTGTTGTTAGTTTTATGGTCGTAGCCAAATTCTACATTAGATAATTTGACTGCTATTTTTTTATCTATTTCCATTGCGTATAAATTGTAAGTTATTATATAAATATAAACATTAAACTACTTGTAGTTTTTTCATTATGCGTCCTGAAAACAATGAAAAAGAAATAATTGTGGTAATTAAAGTTAATCCCACATCTGCAAGTATACCTAACAACAAGATAATTGTTGTTTGATCAATAATAGCATGATAATACACTAATACAGATAATGCAACAATTGTAAAAAATGCTAATAATTTGAAAATAATAATAATTCAAGTATTCAATTTCACAATTCTATATGTTTTTTTAGCAACACTGATTAAATAACTTAATAATTTAAATTCATTTTTCATGTAGATTAAATTATTTGTAAGAATGACAATATCAGCTGTTTGCTTTACTACATCATACCCTTGGTCAATTGCAATACCAACATCAGATAATTTAAGCACCGGAGCATCATTAATGCCATCACCAATAAAAATAACATGCTTTTTTTGCTTTTTAATTTGTTTAAAAATTTTTACTTTATCTTCTGAAAGAAGATTGCCATAGGCATTATTAATGTTTAATTCTTTAGCAACAAAATCAACACTATTTTGTGTATCACCTGATAAAATATAGAAATCTTTTATCCCCATATTTTTCAAGTTATCAATGGTTTGTTTTGCATCATACTTTATATCGTCTTTAAAATTAATGACACCAATAAATTTCTTATCAATAGCTAAATAAATGCAAGTATCATTCTGGATAAAATTTTTATCAATATTAATCTTGTTTTCATCCATTAACCGTTTATTGCCTACAATAATTTGTTTGTTGTTAAACAAACCAACTATGCCCCTGCCAGATAAACTCTTGGCATTAATAATTTTCTTAGTATTTTTCATTTCACTTATTACTGGTTTAGCTAAAACATGCGATGAATGTAATTCACATGAACTAATCAAATCTATAATGTCTTGTTCACTATATTTTTTATCAAAAACCTTAACGGTATTGATTTTAAATTCACCTGTAGTTAATGTACCTGTTTTATCTAAAACAATAGTATCACATTTAGCTAAATTGTCAATATATCTTTGCTCTTTAACTAAAATATTATTTTTAGTTAATATGGTTGTTGATGCAAAGTAAGCAACAGGAATTGAAATCAAAAAAGCACAAGGGCAAGAAGCTAATAATATAGATAAACCAACATTTAATCACAATCCTCAAGTATCATGATCAATGCTAATAGGAATAATCGTAATTAATATTGCAGCAAAAATAACAATTGGTGTGTAAATCTTTGCAAAATTTGTAATAAATTTCTCGGAACTTGATTTATGTTTAGAAGCATCTTTAATTAACTCAAAATAATAACTTGTATGTGAATTAACTACAGTTTTTTTAACTAAACAAGTTAAATCACCATCAATGTTAATAGCACCAGAATATAAATACGAACCTTTAGCAACATCACAATATTTACTTTCACCATTTAATGAGCTAAGATCAATATTAGCAATTCCATTAATAACTTCACAATCAATTGGAATGATATCTCCAGGTTTTAGTTGAATTAAATCTCCAATTCTTAATTCTTTAATAGATACAAGTTCAATTTTATTATTTTTAGTAATCAGTCTAGCTTGTTGCGGTGATGATTTTTTTAAAATCTCTAGATGTAGAATGGTTTTATATCTTGCAATATCTTCAATTAATTCTCCATAATTAAATAGGATGATAATCATTAGAGCTTCAAAATATTCTCCAATAATAAAAGCAGCAATTGTTGCAATTACAATTAATGTTTTTTCATTAATTTTACCTTTAAATAATGATGAGAATGCCTCGGAATAGATCTTATAAGCATTGATGATTCCTAAAAACAAGTAAAAACTAAATAATATCCATTTATTATTATCAAATTGAAACATCTCATGCCTATATTGTGTTTTAATAACTGTATATGATAAGATTAAAAACACAATTGATAAAACTGCACTTATTGTATAAAATACTAGACGTGAAATAAGTTCTTTATTCAACTTTACTTTACCCATATAAATATTATAAAGACAAAATTAGTATAATACTGTAGCAAGGTCAATTGCTGCTATAACTTTATAGTAGAGGAAAGTCCATGCTTGCACATTCTGCGATGAATGTAGTGTTTTAGTAGGATTAACAAATAAATCCTAGCATAACAACTAGTTATGACGGCAAAAGTATGTAGCTAAAGAATTATTTCCATGCTATTTACTTTAAACAACGTGCCACAGAGACGAGCTAAAAAGAAATTTTTAGGTGAAACGCGGTAAACCCCTAAAGCAAGAAACCTAAATTATGGTAAGGGAACGTAAAAACAAGAAATGAATTGTTTTTATGACTTAAAGAAATTTAAGTAGATAAATAATTGACGGCGATATGCTACAGAACATGGCTTACATTGCACTTAATAATTGTAGTACAATTACTTAAAAACTAGGTATTTTGCCTAGTTTTTTTGTTATTTGTTTTTTTATTTCATATATAATTTTTATAAGCATGGCTCAAAAATATAACAAAACATTATATGTAAATAAATTAACAAATAATGAATATAAACGAATTCTAGATTTTTTGCACATATCAAGCGGTAGTTTAGTGGCATCAAATGAAACATTTGATCGTTTCATTATTGATCAAACAACAATTTCCCTTTATAAAACAAAGAAAATTGTTATTCAAGGGAATAATGTTGTTAATGTTTGTATTAAGTTAAATTTGCCATATTTAGAATATGATAAGCAACAAAATGATGAAAATAATAAAAACGTTTTGTCATATATAGGCTGCGATGAAGTTGGAGTTGGTGACTATTTTGGTGGAATTGTATGTTGTGCTGCATATACTAATGAAGAAATATCTAAAAAATTAAAAATTTTGCACGTTGATGATTCAAAAAAAATTAGTGATGATAAAATTTTAACTTTAGGAGCTAAAATTAAAAAATTATGTCCTAATGTTGTTTGCGTTATTCCACCCAATAAATTTAATAAGTTATATGATAAATATAAAAATGCTCATATAATCAAAACATATGGTCATAATGAATGCATAACAAAACTAAAAGCTAAAGTTGATATTAATACTCCAGTTTATATGGACCAATATTGTTCAAAAGATAATTACTTAAAATATTTGAATAAATTAAGCGGTATTTATTCAGTTGCAAATAAAATTGATGTATTTGAAACAAAATCTGAATCTAAATACATAGCTATTGCAGCAGCAAGTATTATTGCAAGATATGAGTTCATTAAGATGATTAATAAACTTCAAAATAAATTGCATGAATGTAAATCATTGGAGTCAATTGTAATTCCTTATGGCGCTTCAAATAAAAAAAAGATTACCAAAGTGATTAATGATATCTCTAATATTTTAGGCGATGATAAACTAGTATGTTTTATTAAGACATGTTTTAAAAGATAAAAATAACTCTATGATTGATTTAATGTTAAAACGAACTTCAATAAGAAGTTTTAAGAACAAGAAATTAGATATAAAAACTATTAAACAACTTAAGCAAATTGTCAATGCTTCACCAACTTGAAAAAACTATCAAGACTTTAGTGCTATATTTATTACTGATCAAAATACTAAAAATAAACTAAGTGTTTGTAATTTAAACCAAAATCATATTAAAACAGCATCATTAGTAGTTGTATTTAATGCTGATTTAAATTTTATTAATTTGATTACTAAAAACAAAAACTTAAAAGTAGATACCAGTAAATTACATAATTACTTAATTAGTTTTACTGATGCAATCATTGCTTCTAATAATTTAATGAATGCAGCAATTAGTTTAGGTTTGGGCACATGTTATCTTGGTGTAATAAGAACTAATGCAGATAAAGTTATTGATTTATTAAATATTAAGGGTAAATGCATTCCTGTAATTGCTGTAGCCATAGGTTATACAGATAAACCGACTATTAAAACACCTAAGCACAATAAGGTGTATGACGAAAAGTATGATATTTCTTTAAATTTACCTGAATTAAAAAGGTACGATTTAGAAATGTCAAAATTTTACATCAACAATTTTAAAGTTAATAAGAATTACTCAGATATTATCACTAAAATGTTAGAAAACGAAATAGGTGATAATATGCTTGAGCTTATCAACAAATATTTTTACAAAAAATAAGTTAAATATTATTTAGATGCTTGTTTTTTGTCAATACGTTTTTGCAACTTATCCAAATAGTTTGCGTATGTATCTTTATTTGGTAAGTAATAGTTAGGAATTTCTTGACTATAATACTCACGTTTACGAAGTCATGACTTTTTTCTGTATTCTTGTCACTCATCATTTGTCATTTTTCTAATATCTTCGCCAGTAGTTTGTAATTTAAAAGGTGTTTTTGCCATATTTATTCTCCTAATATATCATATTATATAATATATGAAATTATGGATTGTGTTTTTTGTGGAATTGTAAAAGGCGAAATACCAGCAAAGATAGTTGCTGAAAATGATAAGGCTCTAGCTTTTATGGACGCATGCCCCATTGCTGATGGCCATGTTGTTATTATTAGTAAACAGCACTATCCTTGTTTTAGTGAAACACCAGTTGATGTATTGCAAGCAATAGTTGCTTTGGGTCATTTAGTAGCTAATAAGATAGCTAACTCAAAATTAAAACCATGAGGTTTTAATTATTTATTCAATGAAGGAAAGATAGCTAACCAAGCTGTTATGCATGTCCATATGCATGTTATTCCTAAATATGGTAAAAATGAAGGATGAAAAGGTACCAAATGTGCTAATATCTATGTTAGTGATATTGATGAGGTGTACCAAACAATTTTAAAATCTAAAGCTTAGTTTTAAAATATTTTATTACAGTTTCAACTGATTTATTAATGTATCTAATAAGTTTTTCCTTGTTAGATATTTTTTTAAATGGCATAGCATATGCAACTATTCCAATGATTATGAAATCATCATATTTATATGATTTTAATTTTCTATCAAGAATAAAAGTTTCGGCTATCTGGTGGTGTTTGTTATTATATATACATGTAGCACTTAAATGTGTATTTTTATTGTTTAAACTACAAACACTTGCATATGTACCAGGTTTAAATTTAAATTGGTTTTTCTCTAAAACCACATTTAGCGTAGGAAAACCGAGTTTTTTTCCTTCACCTTTTCCCTTTGTTACTTCACCAAATAAATTCATAGCTTTATGAACTAATAGTTTATTAGCTTCTGCAACTTTACCTTGTTTATACAATACTTTAATAATCTTAGTTTGGTATTTCGGATCATATTTGACAGTATTTACTTTGAAATATTGTTTTAATAGTTCAACATTACCTGTTCGGTTTTTTCCAAATTTAAAGTCACTGCCAACAATAATTTTGTTAGGCGAAAATATTCTTTCTAAGAAATAAATAAAACCTAAAGCAGAAAAATTATGTTCTTTAACATTTAATCAATAAGGTTTAGCTTGTTTATATTTATTTCTTATTAAACTCGCACGAAATAGCGGATCATGAAATCATTCTTTTTTGTTGGGAGAATTATAAATTAATAAAACATTAAATTTATTTGCTTTAACTTTATCAAATATTTTTTTGTGTCCTTTGTGTAGAACATCAAATGATCCGATGACTAAAGGAATATTTTTATTTATTTTTGAAAATTTTGTTTTTTGCTTCATATATTAATATCCCTGCAGCTACAGAAACATTTAATGATTGCACATTACCATACATATTAATAGTAATTAGTTCATCACTATTTTTTTCTGTAAGTTTGCTAATACCAGAATGTTCATTACCAACAATAATTACAGTTTTATCGTTGTAGTTTACTTTAGTATTATCAATAGCTTTCTTATTTAAAGTTGATGCATAAATTCAATAACCTGATTTTTTTAATAATTCAATTGCTCTTGCAAAGTTAGTAACTTTAAATAAATTTAAGTTATTAACTGCACCCATACTTGTTTTTGTTACAAAGTCATTAATTTGAGTTTGATTATCATCTTTATAAATAACTGCATCAACACCTAGAGCATCACATGTTCTTAATATCGCACCAAAGTTATGAGGATCTTGAATTGAATCTAGCATCAAGATAATTGATTTTGTATTCTTATTGTTTGTTAAAAAATAATCAAGGTTTTTTGTTTTCGAAGAAACATTTATTTCAGCAACAGCAAATTGATGATTTAAATTTTTATCAAACTTATTAAATCATGATTTATCATGATGTACTCTTAATTTAACATTATTTATCTTTAAAAAGTTTATAAATTTTTTATTGTCTTTATAAACGTGAACAATAATAATTTGATTTTTGTTTTTTTTAATTTGTTCAGTTATAGGATTTATACCGAAAATATTAGACATATTTTATCTTCTTTTTGTTGCAGAAAAAAGTATAAGCATGTAAACAATATGTCAAAGAATTTGAACAAATTGAGAAAGTAAAATATAGCCAAAAAATCAAGACGCTTTACCAACTAGTTTTTGATCTGAATCATTTGTTATTTGTGCAAATTCACTTGAAGTTTTTATTTGATTGACTAATTGCATTAGTGATAAGATTAACAATAATAACATAATTGAAAATATTACAAAGTATATCCAAAGTGTAAAATCCATAAATGCAATTGTGCTTGCTGTGGTTATCAAAATAATTGATGTAATCATTAAAACAAAGAACATACCTAAAGCAATAAATAAGCAAATAGCTTGGATTTTTTGTATAGTTATTGCTGTCTTTTTAGACATTGAATATCCAATTAATGAAAATACAAAACAAACAACAGCAGCAATAATAAATGCTACAAGCATTAATGGTGCACCAAATAAGAAAATGATCAATGAAAACCCAAATGTTTGACATAGTATGAAAAATATTCACACTGTTAATGTAAATCCAAGTGAATGACTAAATGGTTTTATTGATCAGATACATGAAAGAATAGAAGAAACTATGATTAATGAGATTGCAGATATAAACACTGTCAAAAAAAGACGATCTGCAAAATTCTCTGGATTAACAGCCTTTAAAAATGAGTGAATTCAAATTTCACCTAAAACAAATGCAAAAATACCAATGATAGAAAATCCAATACCAGCTTTTAAAAAAGTTTGGTAAAGAATAGTTTTTTGTTTTTTATTAATTTCAGTTTT
>CADCCU010000006.1 GCA_902800015.1 uncultured Ureaplasma sp.
TACATTGAATATATTAAGAATATATTTAATGAATATATTATGAATGCTATGTAAAAAACAAAAAACGTATCCATTAGGATACACTTCTTGTGTTGTGTAAGTTTATTATTTACTCTTTTAGATTATTGACTTTAACTATTCTATCAAGTCTATTAACGATAGTCTTATTAAATTCTAATTGTTGTCTGTTGAATTTCTCTTGTCTCTCAAATCCATCAATAACAATCTTAGCTAATTTATTTAAATTATCAGTTAAATTATCAACTTTATCAGAAAGTTTAGATAAAGTAATCTTATTGGTGCTTCCTGGTTTTCTTCTGCCATCATTACCAGGACCACCTTTAGACTTGATCCTACTTAGCTTAATCTCATCATTGATTAAGTTCTTATTCTTTTTAGCATCATCAATTTTATATTTGATACTCATGTATATATTATATCTTTACTATCTAAATAAGCCACATAAAAAGCGACGGACAAAATACTTTAATCCGTCGCTTTTTATTTTCTCTATTGTATGGTGGAGATGATGGGAATTGAACCCATTTCCACAAACAAAACCTAAGCAAATACTACAGTTTAGTCTACTATTAAACCTTCATCTAATGTTGTATGGTTATAGACTACCACCATTAGAGATAGCTAAGATTAGATTCATCAATGTTATTAGCATCGCAATGATATATTCTCTTTGCTTAAAGTGTTTTAGATAGAAGAGACGAAATATCTACTACACCCAATATTCACATTGAACTGTTTATAATTAAGCAGCTACTGCGAAGTTGTATTGGAATTGGTTAGCTAATAATGGTTGATTAATAGCTACTTCTTCTTGTTTGTCTGCATTTGTTTGCATCTCAAGCTATAAGGGGCATACCCCACTGCATTCACTTAAACCTTGATCATGTCGAACCCGTGACATCCCCATAGTTTAGTGACAATATATATTGTACTATATAAAAGAAATTTATTATTAAGTGTTCACTTCATGTATTTTTGATTTAATGCAGAAAATTATAAAACATGAAGATAAAATTTGCTAAACACTAAATAGACTCAAACTATATAATATTTTATGCTATGAAAAATATTATTAATATCAATGATATTAGATCAAAATTAAAATTACAAGGTCTTAACATTAATGATAAAAAGTTATTTAATGAATATTTACATGAAGTAAATTACAACTTGTTAATTGGTAATTTTAGCCGCTTTTTTTATAATGAACAAAATAATAGAAAATATGATAAAGATGCAACATTTTCACAAATTGTTGCTCTTTATAATTTTGATAATGAAGTTGCTTATAAATTACTTTATTACATTTTGAAAATTGAAAGAAAGCTTAATACATTAGTAGCATACACCATTATCAATGAATATCAAATAACTGATCGCTGTTTATTTAAGCTAAATAACAGCATTTTAAAAAATGTAATTTTTAAAAATTATGTTGAGGCTGTTCCTTATTGTAGTTATGATAGTTTCATTTATCTTTTAACAAAATATTGTGGAACCAATGAGTCAACAAAGATTTATCACAATAAAAAAGCAACGTCAGTAGAAAAAATGTGAAGAGATTTGCCACTTGATATTATGTGTTTATCATGGAGTTTTTCTACCACTCTTAATGTTTTATTATCTTTAGATGATGCTATTATTAACAAAATTATTAAGAATTTTGATCCAATAATTTCAACTAATTCTAGCTTTATAGACTTCATAAAAAATGTAATTTACTTGCGAAATATTATTTCACACAATTATGTCATATTTAATGCAGAAATAAAACATCAATCAAATGAGTTAAACAATTTATATGAATCAATCTTTAAAGAAAAAACTAATGAAATTGACTTTTTGAAATTAATCAAATTAATTCATTACTTCACTCAAGACAAAGATTTGTTTGAATGAATAAAAACTAAATTTAATGAATTAAAAATTAATGATAAATTTAAAAAAAGAATTGTAACAAAATGGATAAATAAATAATAGTTTATAAAATACTATATATAATATTTTATATATGGAAAAAATTACAAATACTAAGAACAAATTTAAAGAGCTAAAAGAGCTAATCAAAAATTCATACTCACCTTATTCTAAATTTGCTACTGCAGCAATTGTGCATACTGATAAAGGTGATTTTAAAGGCATAAATGTTGAAAATATTAGTTATGGTGCAACTATTTGTGCTGAACGAAATGCTATATTTACAGCAGTTACAAATAAAGCAAAAAAATTTTATAGTTTAGATTTGTTGTCTAATTCAAAATCAACTGAATTAATTCCTTGTGGAATTTGTTTGCAAGTGATGAGTGAATTTTTTGGTCCTGAAGCAGATGTTACAGTTTACAATGTAAATGGCAAGATTACTAAATACAAATTCAAAGATTTAATGGGTATTACTATAAAGAAAGGGATTATTAATGCCTTCAATAAATAAAATCTATAAATTATGAAGAAATAATAAATTTCTTCCTAAAGATTTAAAAGCTGATCTAAAAAAACTTAGTCAAGAAGAAATCAATGCATATTTTAAACCTGAAAAAATGCATTTTGGTACTGCTGGTATTCGGGGAATTATGGGCGCTGGAACTCATAAAATGAATATTTTTACTTACCAACAAATGGCTGATGGTTATGCAAGATATATTATCAAACACTTTCCTAAAAATCCAAGTGTTGTTATTGGCCATGACAACCGTATTAACTCTGATCTATTCTGCATTACTTGTGCTAATGTATTAACTAGTTTTGGTATCAAAGTTTATCTTTTTGAAAACAATCATTTAACACCAACACCAATAATTTCATTTGCTATTAGATTTTTAAATGCTAATGGTGGAATTATTGTGACTGCAAGTCACAACCCTAAAGAATATAATGGTTTTAAAGCTTATAATCCAGATGGTGGTCAAATTTTGCCAGATGTAGCTAATGAAATTGAAAAATTAATGCCACAATCTGAAGATATTTTAAATAATGTATACATTGGCAATAAAAATTTACTAGCTGAGATTGATGATAAAATTATTGATGTTTATTGTCAAGAAGCAAAAAAGGCATTAGTTAAACGTGAAATTATTAATATTAAAAAACCTGAACCAATTATTTTAACAACTCATCATGGTACTGCAAGTAATTATTTACCAAAATTTTTGAAAGAACTTAACTTTAATGTTATTCCAGTAAAAGAACAATGTTTTGTAAATCCTAACTTTATTAATTCACCAAGTTCTAACCCTGAATATTTTGATTCATTTAATTTAAGTATTAAACTTGCACAAAAACAAAAATCAAAATTATTAATTGGTGTCGACCCTGATGCAGACCGTATGGCAGTTATGGTTAAACATAATAACCAATGAAGATTAATAACTGGTAATCAGATGGGTATTATTTTTACCCATTATTTGTTAAATAATCGTAGTTATGATCGTAAACCATTTATTGTAAGTAGTTATGTATCAACAAACTATATTGATATGATTGCTAAGAAATTTAATGCATATGTAAATCGTACCGGTACTGGATTTAAATGAATGGGTAATTATGTAAGCTTACATGATGGTAATGAAAGTTTTGTTGTTGCTTTTGAAGAAGCAATAGGTGCATTAAATACTAATATTAACCGTGATAAAGATTCATTTACTGCTAGTGCATTAGCATTAGAAATTAACTATTTCTGTAAACAAAACAAAATGGATCTTATTGATTATTTAGAAAAAATAATATTTAAAGAATATGGTAATTGATTTGGAAAAACTGATTCTTTTGTAATTAAAGGTTTGGATTGAAAAAATAAAGTTGAACAAAAAATGAATTTTTTTCAAAAATATAAAAAACCAACTGTTGGCAGTTACAAAATTAAAAAAATTCTTTATAACAAAGTTGGTGATTGTTTAGAATGATGGTTAGATGGTAAATCATGGATAAAGTTTCGTAAATCAGGAACTGAGCCTAAGATGAAAGTATATTATGAGTTATATGATAAGTCTTTAATCACACTTGAAAAAGAATATCAATTATTGCATAAACTCTTTGCTAATATTATTGAAAAATAAAGCTTTATCGTTTACTAAATCTCTTAATTGTTAGCGCGATATTAATGAATAAAGAAATATATAAACTTTGTAAGTAAATTTTTCATACAGTTAGATTAATACTTATATTTAATACATTAAAAGCAGTAATCACATTTGTTGTAAACCAACATAAATATTTTTGCATGGGATAAATTCATTTGATTAAAAATATTAAAATGAGAATGACAAATAAGATATTAATAAAGTAAGTGAACAGCAACGAATTAATAACTGCAAATAAACTTACTTGATTGTTAATGCTTGCAATGAATGGTAAAGAGACCATTGTGCACACAAAACAGATTAAAATTTGATTAATAAAAAAATTTTTAATTTGATAGGAGAGAATATAAATAACAAAAAATGTACAAATATAAGATAGATTAAAACCAATATCTTTTATTATTTGTGGATATATCATCATTGATAATATACCTGCGCATGCTGTTTTCGTATATTTATTCTTATTCTTAGGTAATAAATAACCTAAGAGCATACTAATTAATACTCTTGATGTACTTATTGAGAAGTTTAATAAATATGTGTAGAACAAAATGACACAAAAAGATAAAATTTCCGCGAGAAACTTTGGTTTGCATATAACTTTGTTAATTACTCTTTTCAACATATTTAAATGAAAACCACTTATGACAATCAAATAAGAAATTGATAAATTTCCTACTATTTTGTATATGTCATATGAATAGTCATCTTTCTTATTAAAAATAAATAGATTCATAATACTTGTAGTTTCTTGATCATATACATTGTTAACATAATCAATAAGTTTATCTCTTATTGAAAAATGTACAACACTATCGATTCATTTCGGAAAGTGATTAAAACAATTAAAATCCTTAATAACAAAACTTAACCCAAGAGGAATAAAACCTAATGCTGAATAACAAATAACATGTAATGGCGGTCTTTTATTCAAAAAAATATAAGCCATTGGTATTAGATATAGAATCATATACCAGTAACTAATGATGACAGTAGATAATGCAATATAAATAAAGATAAAGATTAACAAGAAATCAATCTTATCATAATTCTTTTTAATATCCACATAATTAAATATGAAAAAAGCTACCAGCTTTTTTCTAAAAATTAATTTTTTAAAATAAAAAAACTGACTGTAAAATAATATAACAATTTTATAAAGGAAATTTATGATACATAAAATAAAATTAATTAGTTGATTGTTTATACCAATAGTTCCAACAACAATCGTGTTAACTGCTTGTGGCAATGCAAAATTAAATGATTTTATTGCCAAACTTGAAAAATCTAATGATTTGCAGAAGATTAAGCAATTAAAACTAGTTAATGACAGTACAACATATTCAGTTTATTGCCATAACAATACTCTTGAGTCTTTATTAAAAGATTCATATACCAGCCAAGAACTTGAGACTATAAGTCAAAATACAATCGATGTAAGAACAATTACAACGTTTGATAATAAGTATGGTACTTTCATAAAAGCTAGTGATAATGCTTCATCTGAAACAAATTATAATCAAATTTGAGTTCGTGATTCTCTATGAGGTTATAAAAAATTAATTAATGATAGCACTGAAGAAAATAAAACAGCTGCTAAAAATGTTTTGCTTTCTTTATTAGACTATTTTTCTACACCAAAACAAATTGCTCGTGCTAAAGCAGCGATTGCTAATCCTAATCTTGTTTTATTGAGCAAAGATGGAAATATGAATGCAATTCATATACGTTTTGATGCATCGATATTAGATGATGTTCAAGTAGATGGCCAGCCTGAACAATGAACACATAAACAAAATGATGCTTTAGGATTTTTATTATCTGAAGTAATTAGTGCTATTGAAAATAAAGATATAAGCTTTGATGATTTGAATCAAACAAATAGCGAAGTACCTGACGCATCAAAAAGAATTGATACTTTAATTTATTTAGTTACTTACTTAAATGCTTTAAAATTTTATCAAATGGCGGATTCTGGTTCATGAGAAGAAAATGAAGCTATAAGAGCTTCATCAATTGGTTTAGTAACTAATGGTGAAGAAAAGTTATATGATTATTTAAAAAGTGAAACTACCGATACAGACCATGATGCATTTGTTCAAGCATATGATGGTTTTGTAAGTAATAACAATTATCAGTATTACTCTAGTCAAGATCTTTTACCTTTCTACATCGATGAAGGATATAAAGCAATCAAATTATTAATTGATAATGGTGGTGAATGTGCTTGTTATGATCAAACTGATGATAATTATCGTACAGCTGATACTGCACTACTAAATCTTATTTACCCATGTAGTCTAAAAAATTTAGAACATTCATATAAATCTAAAATCTTAAAAATAATAAGTGATAATTTAATCACACCTGTAGGAATTAAAAGGTATCAAAATGATAACTACCAGGCAGCTAATTTTTGATTCAATGATATTAAGACTAATGTCGAAGAGGACACTGCCGAAAAGCGTAAACAAACTTTTATAGCAGGAACAGAAGCATCGTGATTTTTTGACTCATGATATGCTATTAGTAATTTAGAATTAATAAATGATCTTGAAACAACAAGTAGTGAAAAATTATCTTTACAAGATAATGTATATAAGTTTTTAAACCGTTCTATTGGTCAAATTTCTCAACCTAATAATTATCTTGCAAATGGTGAGACAACAGATATTATGGGTTTTCCAGAATCATATAATGTTATTTACAAAAATAATGAAAATTATTGATATATAGCATCAGCTATTAATAACTTAAATTGAGCTAGAGCTATGTTTAGCATTCTTTTAGATTTTTTAAGTAATTAAGTTTTTTTAAACAGTTAATGTAATGTACACATATTACTTTACATGAGGCACTAAGTAGCCTTTTCTTTTTAATCATCTGATGTTATTGTTTAGAACATCAGGTGAATAGTGATTATGAATGTAAGTAACAGTTCAAATAAAAATAATTGTACTTGAAGCAAGAACAACAAAAACAGGGTTTCATAAAAATAGTTCAATATCTCCAATTGCTATACAAGTCCCAAACATTACAAATGTAATAGGCATATTACATATAATACCTTGCATTAATCCACAAATTGAAGCATTTAATGATTTACCAGTAGATTGGAAAATAATTTGTCCACCAATTGTGAATGCATAAACTGGCATTTGAAGCATACCAATCATTAACATCACTTGTGCAACTTGACTATTATTAATCTGGAAAATAAATAACATATATTTATTTAATACACATCCAACAATAGCAAACATGAAAGTTCCATATACTAGGCCAACAGCCATAGCGATTCAATATACTTGACGAAATCGTTTATAATTTTCTGTAGCATACAAATAAGAACCTATAATTCTTGAACCTTGAATTGTTCCTAACATTACAGGGAAGAATAAGTTAAAAATCGGATTTACGGCACCATAAAAATTAGTGTAATCATTTGCTGTAGCCCCACCTGAACCAATAGCAGGTATTAGTAATGTAGCTAACACAAATACCTGAAATCAGGTTGCTATCCCCATAGATAAGTTTCTTAAAAAAGATGGCAAACCAATTGAAATTATATTTCAAGTTAATTCTCAGTTTCATTTATGCCCTCAAATCTTTAAGGCCGAATAAACCAATGCTGTTTCTTTTCTTTTATTCATTAAATAAATTTGAAAAAAATATCAACTGCAGTTAAAAGCTCATCCAATTATTGTAGCAATTGCTCCACCAATCATTGCCATTTGTCCATAGTAGATAAAAACAAAGTCAAAAAGCAAATTAATAAGATTAGAAACTATGGCAGCTATAACTACCATCTTTTGTTTACATTCAGAGATAATCAATAGTGAAAGGTAAGAACTAAACATTGATAATATCATTCCACTAATAATAATGTAAGAATAGTTGCAAGAATAAGATAAAATCATATCATTTGCTTTTACATATACATCTTCAAGTGTTGTGTAAACATCATCAAAACTAAGTCCTGCTATTTGACAAGCTTGTTTAATTGAACTTGATGCATTGGCAAGTTGTTTTAGTGGATTTCCATTTTCTAATTGCACTAATAAATGACAGGTAGAAAATAATAAAATCATAGTTATTCCACATGTAATAATGTTGCAATAAAAGCCTATAGATCAAAAATTTTGTGCACCTTTTGTATTCAATTTACCATTCATTTTTGAAAAGTTAGTAGATGTGCCATTAGCTACTAATAAAGTTGCAGCATTAATGAATACAGTAATTGGGGTAATATTAGTTACTGCGTTTCTTACTATAAGTTGGGAATTATATTCTGTTAAATTTAAACCTATCCCAGTAGACTGCAGTGCTGAAACATATCTTAAATAATCATTATATTCAACTTGACCAACTAAATTTTCGAACGGTTTATAATTTGGGATCAAGTTAGCCATAATGATTTGATCACTAAAAACATAAAGTGAAGTCATCAAAGCAATAATCATTGAAGGCAAAGAAATAATTAATACCGATTTAATAATCGGTGAATTAATAAATAACTTTTTTTGTCTTTCTTGAGTTTTAGCTATAAACTGTTGCCCTGAAGTTAGACTATTAGTAGCACCAGTAACTTTTATGCCTTCTTTTTTGTTCATTTAAAAAATTATATATTTTGTAATGATCTTATCATCTAATTTATTCAATATATATATATATATAGATAACTTGCACTCAATATTCTCAAGATGTTTCCTTTATATATTACTCTTATCTACTTTAATAACCCCTCTTAAAATGATAATAGTTAATTGATTTTTTGTAATAATTGTATACTATGTATGGTGCAAAAATAAGATTGGATTTTAATTTATATATTTATCAAAAAGATGTATTTGAAAAATTAGATAAAACAGCAACAAGATTAAAGATGACAAAGTCAAAGTTACTTCGCCATTGCTTTGAGAAGTATATTGATACAAATAACCTATATCTTTTAAATACAGTTTATCTTAATTGACGCATTAAGTGCAATACCTTGATAATTATAAGTTGCACTTAATATGTCAATTTGTGAGTTAAAAAACTAACTTTTTTGAACATTACTCCAAATTTCAATAAATATTGTAAAATCAAATGTTGGTTAATTTGAAAACAAAAATATTTTTGAATAATACAAATAATCAAAAAACTCAATTGAATTTAAATTAAATGCGGTCAGGGAAATATGAAAAAACAGAATTTACATGAATATTTTATGAGTTGTGCTATAGCTGAGGCTAAAAAAGGTGTTGACAATAAAGATGGAGGACCTTTTGGTGCAGTAATCGTTAAAGATAACAAGATTATTGCTAAAGGTCATAATCAAGTTATTAAGAAAAATGATCCAACATGTCATGGAGAAATGCAAGCTATCCGTTCATGTTGCAAGAAATTACATACTTATAACTTATCTGGTTGTGTCATATACACAACTGGTGAACCATGTTTAATGTGTTTATGTGCTTGCATGTGAGCTAATATTAAAAAGATTTATTTTGGTTGCACAATTAGTGAAAATGCTAAAATTGGTTTCAGAGATAATGCTTTTTTTAATAAATTATCTTCTAAAAAACCAAAAGGATATTTAAAGCAAATTATGCATGATGAATGTTGAGAATTGTTTGAATATTACAACAAAACAAATTCTCAAAAATATTAATTCTAAATTAATCTATTCTTTATATCAAATAAAAGTAAATCCAGCTGTTGCAGAGTTTGAAGAGTGACTAATAAGAGTTCACCCAGATTTTTCCATTTCATCACAATGTTTTTGTAAATCTTTTATTCAAGGTTTGCATTTCGTAACTTTATACATAAAAAATACCTCTCTATATATTTTATAGAAAATATTTGATATTCTAAATATATTGGCAGTGGTTGCAGGAATTGGAAGAAAATACGATAAATAGGCACCTTGAGCTTTGACGCTAAACTGGATATTTAGTTAAAAAGCAAAAGATTATTTATTTATTCAAAAATGTAGGTAATAAATAAAAAATCTCCACAAGAAGTGAAGATGTTATGTTTATTGCTAAACTGGATATTGAATATATTATATCATAATTTCTTTTGAATAAATACATAAATCTTAAAAACTTTCATTAAGGAGCTTTTTAATTAAGATGTATTTGTATCTAAATACCAAAAACAGTCAAAATAAACATCAAATTCTCAATAGGATAGTCAAATCTATTGAGAAACAGGTTAAATATAATGAAGTTGATGACTATTTCTGAAAACTCATTAAAGAACAAGACAAGTTATTAAAAATAGCTTATGAGAATAATGATTTAGCTGAAGCGAAAGCACTTAAAGATAAAACAAAGTTATTTATCAGTACTAAGCAATTAGCTAAACTACAGCACTTTATTAAATCTCATTGGCACAATAAGAAATTTCAAGCCCAAGAACTTTATGTTCTTGTTAAAAAAGATACTGAAAACAAATATGGCTGAAACTATAAAACTAATAGGAAATGGTGTAAGATAACTATTACCGACTATGCTACTATCATTGGTTATAGTTCTTCAACTCCAGCAAAAATAAATTGTTTGCTAAAGAAAGCAAATGCCAATGTTGCTCTATATACTAATCTTATTGCTTTATATAAGAAATTTATCCAATTAGACATTAAGACTAGAATGTTTAAATGACTTCTTTCTAACAAGAAAGAAACTAATAATAATAAATGTAACATGTTTGATTTAGACAGTTCAAACAACACTCATTCAGTCAATGATCCACCAGATGATGAATTATCAGAGTGGTTTAAATAAACTTCTCCGCTAGTAAAACAACTAAACTTAAAAACTTTATAAAAACCAATTAGCAATTAATTTGCTAAGTTTTGTCCCATCTATGGGTGGTTTTTAGCTTATTTTTTAATTCTTGTCCCAATTTCTTATCAATTTGTCTCACTATGAGTAATACCCAAATATTTAAGAGTAATACCATAGCAAATATCAGTAATACCTAAACACCCCCATTGAATATATTAGAATATATTTAATGAAGATATTATGAATACTATGTAATAACAAAAAAATGTATCCATTAGGATACACTTCTTTTATTTTTTATTTAAGTATTACTAATGCTTTAGATTATTTAGTTTAATTACTCTATTTAAATCTTCACGAATAGACTTATTAAATTCTAACTGTTGCTTATTAAATGCTCTTTGTTCACCCATAAACTCAATCAACAAATCTCTTGTTGATTTTTGTTTTTTAGGAGGTGTCCTATCACTACCAGGACCACCTTTAGACTTAATCCTACTTAACTTAATCTCATCATTGATTAAGTTCTTATTCTTTTTAGCATCGTCAATTTTATACTTGATACTCATATGTATATTATATATCACTCATTCCTACTCAAATAAGTTCTATTAAAATATAGGTTATTTGTTTCAACAATATAACCATTCACTGCACAATTAGCTATATCATAAGTAAGCATCATAGTTCCTATTTGATGAGATGATATAGTGGTTCATCACAGTTCTTGGTGTATTACCTAACACCATAGAGATTGTATTAGCATCCGCTCTATACTTATGCATTATTGAGGCGAATAAATGTAACTCAATTCTTTTATTTATGTTGATAGTTTGCGAACGGGTTTATTACCCAACCTTCTGGGAAACCAAAGTTTATAAGTGTGTCATCACCGTTGTAATAGAATGTACCAGTAGAAGCAACATTATTTACCCATCCATCAAATGCATTAGTAGGAGCATCCGCTACCGTTCCAGCATATTCAATTTTGATTGAATTTAGAGATGAGCATTGCTTAAACATAGCGTGATAACAACTTTTTGCTAAAATAGTTGCATGTAAATTTGGTGCAGTTAATAAACTTGTGCAACCTTCAAACATAAATTCATAACAGCCATCTGCTAAAGTAGTTGCAGGCAACTCAGGCGCTTCGAGAATTGAAGTACAATTCATGAACATTTGATAACAACAATTAGGTGCCATTATTTCGGCATTTATTTTAGAAGGTATTCTTGCTAATTTGTAACAGTTAACGTACATATATCTATAGCAATTATCTTTTAATGTCGTTGCTGGTAAATCTGGTGAAAAAGATAAATTTTCGCATGCTTCAAACATTGCACGATAACAACTATCTGTCAATATGCTAGCATTTGATAGCAAATTCTTGCTTGAATCAACTATTCCATCTGATCAACTAAAAAGTTTGTAAAAACAATAATCACATGGAATAGCAGTTATATCTCCTTCTTCCCCAGATGCTGCTCCATTATCTAATAATCCCATAATATTCCCAGAAACAGCGACATCACCATGTATTTTAATAGTTGAATAATCTAAAGAAGATTTTGACCAACCAGATTGATTATTTCCACGTAAGTAAATCACTTCATTTTCAAATTGAACAATTTCACCTGTTGCGCAAGTATATCAAACATCTGACGCTGGATCTAAAGAGTATTCTAAGTTCGGAATGGACTCTGCGTGGTCAACATTAAGCATAAAAGATGAAATTGATGATGCTTCAAATTTTAGGTATTTTTCCTCTGTAGAATCATTAATGTATGCATGAATAGAGTCAGTATATCAAAAATTATTTTTTATTTTTGCAATAACTTTGAATGTATAATCCCCAGGGTTCATATTGCTTCAAGAAAGTTTTCCATGATCGATTTTAAGAGAACTAATATCAGCAGAAGAAGTTGAGCCGTATGGGATAACTGATCATACGATTTCTCCTTGATAAGCCTCTCCATTTTCATTAACTAACATTCATGTATCACTGTCTACCCATTTGTAAGATGGCCCATTCCAAGTTATATCAATTACTGTTGTACTACCAGTCAGATAATATGAATGTCTAATTATACTGCAACTACAACCTGTTGACACTGCAGCAACTGTTCCCATTGCAGTGATTCCTAAAGTAGGTATCAATAAAATTTTAATTAATTTAGATTTTCTCATAAAACTCCTTTTGTATATTATATTAAAATAAGATTCTTAAAAAATAAATTGTTTGTATGCTTTTATATTAAATACAAACTATTTGTTAAATAGTTTATGATTTATTTAAAATATGTGAGCAATAAATTTTAATAACATCTTTAAAGATGTGATTTTATAGAATAAGTACAAAATTTAAAAATTTTATGGCAGGGGTTGTAGGAATTGAACCCACATCAGTGGTTTTGGAGACCATTATTCTGCCGTTGAACTAAACCCCTTTTGTATTCTCTTGAACCAAATTAATTCTTTTAATTGTTTTTGGTTTATTTGTTTTATTATCAAATGTTAATAAAACAGCATTCAATTGGTATGGACTCTTATCAGGATCTAATTTAAAGTGTAAAACTTGTTCGCGGAACATTTGCAAGATAGTTGTTGGATTAGCTCCAATAATGCCACAACTTGGTCCAGTCATACCTACATCGGTAATATATGCAGTGTTTTTGTATATTTTGTCATCTGCAGTTTGTACATGTGTATGAGTACCTAATATTGCACTTACTTTATTGCTATAAGCAGTAAGCATCGCATTCTTTTCACTTGTAGCATTAGCATGAAAATCAATGATATGAATATCATGAGTATTTTTTCATTTTGGTAATTGTTTATCTAACAATAAGAAAGGATTAGATTGCATTCCTTTACATGCAGCAGAAACTCCTAATAAATTAGTAATTCTTACTCTTTTGTTTTTTATTTTAACAACTCTTGAACCTTGACCAACTGTAGCTTGTTGACTAAAACTGTTTTTGATATTTAAAGGTCTAATGGTGTCTTGGTTATTTAGAATATCATAAATTTGTTCATTATCTCAGGTGTGATTACCGAAGGTAAAAAAGTTAACACCAATAGATTTTAAAAACAAATAATGTCGAATATTTAAAGAACGACCATGTGTACAATTTTCCGCATTAGCAATAACAAAATCAATCTTATACTTTTTTATTAGTGATGGTAAAAAAGCATTAATTGCTTTTCTTCCTTGTTTCGCAAAAATATCACCAATAAATAAGATTTTCATTTTTAATGATTATATTATATATGAAGTTGTCAAAATTAAATAATCTTACATATATGCATTAATATAATAAGAATGTTATGACAAACGAAATAATTGACAACATTTACTATATTGGTTGTAATGACCATAAAATTAAATTATTTGAAGGACAATATGATGTACCTAATGGTATGTCATATAATTCTTATTTAATTAAAGATGAAAACCAAATTGCAATTTTAGATTGTGTTGATATCAACTTTGTTGATCAATGATTACAAAATATTAAAGACATTTTAAAAGATGAACAACCTACATATTTAGTTATTCACCATGTAGAGCCTGATCACTCTGCAGGAATTAGCAAGTTTTTAAAGCTATACCCAAATACAACAGTTGTTGCTTCACCAATGGCTTTTACTTTTCTAAATCAATTTTATAAAGATATAGATTTAACCAAAAAACTTATGGTCAAAGAAAATGAAAAAATACAAATTGGTAAATACCAATTAACTTTTATTTATGCACCAATGGTGCATTGACCAGAAGTAATGGTTAGTTATGAAGCTAATACTAAAACATTGTTTACCGCTGATGGCTTTGGTAAGTTTGGGGCATTAGATCATGATGAAGACTGAACATGTGAAGCACGAAGATATTACTTTAATATCGTTGGTAAATATGGTATGCAAGTTCAAGCATTATTAAATAAAGTTAAAGATTTATCTATTGCAAGAATTTGTCCATTACATGGACCTATATTAGATCATGATTTAACCATGTATTTAGATTTGTACAAAATCTGATCTGCATATCAGTCTGAAAAAAATGGCACAGTTATTTTTTATACAAGTATTTATGGTCATACAAAAATTGCAGCAGAAGCATTAGCTAAAAAAATAAATTGCGATGCTATTGATTTAATGCAATATGATATGTCTGAAGCAATTGAAAAAGCATTTGAATATAAAAATATTGTTTTAGCAACAACAACATACAATGCAGGAATATTTCCATGTATGCAAAATTTTATTAACATCTTAAGTGAGAAAAATTGACAAAATAAAAACATCGGGATTATTGGTAATGGTACATGAGCACCAATTGCTGCTGATGTGATTAAAAAACAAATTAGTTCATTAAAAAACATGAATATTATTGAACCAATTATCAATATTCGTTCATCATTAAATGATGAAAATTACAAACAACTAGATCAATTAGCTGACGTTTTAAAGAAATAATTAGTTTCTTACTAATTTCAAAGACTTATGGGTAGCAATAATATGTTTTAATCCATAAGGTTTTTTAAACATGATACTTAAGATACCATTGTTTACTTCAACAACAACACCCATACCAAATATGGTATGAACAATTGTATCACCGACATTATATTGAACTTGTTTTTGTTCATACATATTTTGATAATTCTCAATTTTATGAGAATCGTATCATTCAATATCAGCAGTACTTGTTGATTGGTAAAAACTATTAATTTTTTCAAGGTTTTGTTTTCCCATTTCATTAATAAATGAACTTGGATAATTATTGCCCATGAATGATTTACCAGTATTAGATGAAATAAACAAGTATTGTTTAGCTCTAGTAATTCCTACAAAAGCTATTCTTCTTTCTTCTTCCCCGTGCATACCGATTGATTTAGCATTAGGGAATACACCTTCATACAATCCTGCAATAAATACAACTTTATATTCTGTACCTTTAGCAAAATGCACAGTCATTAATGATACTTCATCATGATCTTTTTTATTTTTAACATCATTACTGCTTGTATCTGTATACAAAGCAATTGATTGAATGAATTCATCAATTGTAGCTGAAGGATGCTCGGTTTCATATTCTTTAATAGAGTTTATTAATTCACGAATATTATCCATACGATTTTCAGCTTCACAACTATTCTCAAAACTATTTAGATATTGTTCATATTTAGTTATTTTGATAATTTGATCAACTGTATCGGCTATATTCTTATTTTTAATTGCTAATTTAATTTCATTAATTAAATTAATAAAGCGGTATATAGCTTGGTCATTTCAAGGAATATCAGGATCATTAGCTTTAGTTATTTTTAGTGCATCAGTAAATGAAATATGTTTAGCATTAGCATATTTCTTGATTTTATCAATTGTAGTTTCTCCAATACCTCTTTGGGGAACATTAATAACTCTTAAGATTGATAATTCATCATCAAAATGGCTAACAACTCTTAAATAAGCTAATATATCTTTAATTTCTTTTCTTTGATAGAATTTGACTCCACCATAAATGTAATATGGAATATTAGTATTAATTAATCCATCTTCGATAAATTTTGATAAATAATTACTACGGTATAAAACAGCAATATCTTTATAAGCGATATTATTTTTTTCATGAAGTTCGTTGATTTTGTTTGCAATAAATCTTCCTTCTTCATGTTGGGAATCTCCGCAATAATATATAGGTTTTTCACCCATGCCATTAATTGTTGTTAATGTTTTATCAATACGGATGTTGTTATGTTTAATAAGGGCATTTGCCACATTTAAAATATTTTGGGTAGAGCGATAATTAGTATCAAGAATGATGGTTTTAGTATTTTTAAATGTTTTTAGATAAACATTAAAAATATCACTGTATGCACCACGTCATTCATAAATTGTTTGGTCAGGATCGCCTACAGCAAAAACATTTTGTTGGTTGTTAACAAGCTTACATAAAATTTCAAATTGAAAACGATCAGTATCTTGGAACTCATCAACTAAGATATATTGGAATTTTTCAGATCATTTTTTAACTACATCAGGTCAGTTTCGAAATAATTTATAGACACTATAAATTAAATCATTAAAATCTAGTCAATTATTTTTTTGTTTTTGTTTCTGGTATTCCTTATATATTCCTTCGATGTATTTAACATCATTACTGAGTAAGTAATGATGTTTAACCATATCATTAACACTATCTAATGGTTCTGTATTTAATGATCATAAATCATTACTGTATTCAGCATTGTAAGCTTGATATTCTTCAATAAAATCAAGAGTTAATCTTGGCTTACAACGTTTACCAAAATCATCTCTTAATCTTCAATCTTTATAGATTTGGTTAATAATAGCAAATTGTTCTTCATCATCAATAATTCGAAAATCATTACTTGCATTTAATTTATTAATGTCACAGCGCAATATTTTTAAACAAAGTGCATGGTAGGTTAAAATATTGGTGCTAGTATAACGATTTAAAAGATTAACAATACGATTGCGCATCTCTAAGCAAGCAGCATTGGTAAAGGTAATAGCTAAAATGGAATTATCATCAATACCGACATTATTAATTAGATAAGCTACTCTTGTTGTCAAAACTTTTGTTTTACCACTGCCTGCGCCAGCAACAACAAGAACAGGACCATTAATTGTTTCAACAGCAGCAACTTGTTGGGGATTTAATTGTAATGATTTTAAATCCATAGCTATTCTTCTTCGCCGTTAATTTCTTCATTAGGGTTGTCAAGAATTACACCAGGTAAGTTGAAATTACGTTTTGGTAGTTTATTTTTTTTGTTAATATTTTTGTTATCTTTATCACTACCATTAACATCAATTTTCTTGACAGTAACAGTGTTACTGATTTTATCAATTAAGCTTTGTCTTTTACTATTAAATGCAACAGAAAAAACTACAAGAATTAATAACATCATTGAAACCATGTACATAGTTATGAAAATAATAGCAACAGTGAAATATGGTAGAGAGCTATCATATGTATACATTTGCTTAATAAGTGCAATTGCATTATCACTACCATTGGTAGTACCAATAATAAATAATGTTAAAGCAAGAATGAAATTAATAATTGTATTGATTACTCAAACTAATAATTCACGCTTAAAAATATTAATAAAAAAATGTGTAAAAACAACATTGTAAATTGCAAGTTTAAAAGTTTTTAAACCCAAAGTTTGTCCTTTTCAAAAATAAGGTAAAACCATAAAATAACTTACAAAACAAATTGTATTGATAATAACAAATAAAAAATATCGATATGGTTCAGTTATATTCATAGTTTGAATATTGCCTTTAAATCCAGGATCAGTAAAGAAGATTAAACAAGCAAAACCGATGCTTAGAGAAATCATGATGATAAAATCAATTAATCTTGCAATAATACGGTTAGAAGCAGGGGCAAGATTATATCTTTCTCTTACTGGATGGATATTTTTTATATTTTCAGTTGGATTCATTTTATTTTGTTTTATATATCTTTCTCAATTTGTGCAAAGTAACAACTGATGTTTTAGGAAATTGTTTTAAGTAGCTAATTACTTTTTTATCATCAAGATTATTTGGTGAGTTTAAAATTTTATTTTTCCTTCAATCTGATATATATGTTTTTAATCAATCAATTGCATAATCATATGCTTTTCTAAATATATGATTTAATGCTCATTTTTCTTGGATAGCTATTCTCAATAAAAAAACAAATAAAGCATTTCGAATCATTATATAGTTTATATCATCAATGTTCTTTTTATAAAATTCAATATGTTCTTTACCTAGGATGAAATTATTTTGATCAATAATATCATAGATATTATATAGAGGGCTGTCATTATGAAAAACTTCAATGTTTTTGCAATTAATTTCCTTTATTTTTTTAGCATGCTCAAATAATTTAATAGTATCTAAAAAAGTGTAATGGTTAAAATTTGAAAATTGAATATTGTTATCTTTAATAAATTTTGTGTTAATAATTTTATTATTAATGTTACCTAAAAGTGAAGAGTAAGTTTTTTGGATATTTAAATTAGAAATATTCTTGTCTAATCTTTTATTAGTTTCACTATTTGATGTGTTAAAAACAAAAATATCTGCATTTTCTTTATCGATAGCTTTGATAATATCATCAGTGAAATCCTTATTATATACCACACAAGCATTAGTAAAGTAAACGTATGGAGTTTTAACATATTTCAATGCTAAGTTATTAGAACATCCATGATAAAGTTTTTGACTAATCTTAATATACTTCACAGATTTAAAATATTTATTTAAATCAATGTCAACAAAGAACTTTTGTACAGTTTTAGATGTGCCATCTGCAATAATAATTATTTCAAAATTTTTATTGTTTTGGTTTTTTAGACTTTCAAAAGATTTATCAAGTGAGTTAGAATAATTATTCAAGTGGTAAACAATAGTTAAATTCATAATAACATTATGTATTCCTTGTTAGTTTATTATAATATTATTATATTTTTAAACTAGTCTAGAGGTAAAGATATGATTGATATTAAAATGTTACGAACTAATTTTGAGAAAGTTTGTAAATCAATTCGTTCAAGATGTAAACCATATGAACAATTAGATGAATTTGAGAAAATTGATAATGAATTTCGTAAAGTTACAACTAAAATTCAGGATTTAAATGCTGAACGTAACAAAAAAAGTAAAGAAATATCAAATATGGTAGCTGATAAATCAAAAAATGAAAACGAGATAAAAGCTATCCAAAAAGATGTTAAAAAATTAAAAACTCAAATCGATGAGTTAGAAGTTAAAGCGAAAGAGTTAGAAGTTCAATTAAAAGATATACTTTTATCTATTCCTAATATTCCTGATGCTTCTGTTGTTCTTGGAGAAGATGAAACTAAAAATAAAGAAATGCATCGATGAGGTAAACCAACCGAATTTGATTTTGAAGCCAAACCACATTGAGAATTAGCAAAAACATTAAAGTTATATGATCTTGAACGTTCAATAAAAGTTTGTGGATCCAGATACATCATTTATACTGGATTAGGAGCAAGATTAATTAGAGCTTTACAAGCTTTCACATTAGATTTAAATACTGAAGCTGGATTCTATGAATTACTTCCACCAGTAATTGTTAAACCAGATGCATTAGTAGGAACTGGACAATTGCCAAAATTTGAAGAAGATCTATATAAATTACGTGAAGGAACTTATTTATCACCTACAGGTGAAGTGCAAATGACTAACTTTTATGCTGGTGAAATTTTGAATTATAAAGATCTTCCAAAACATTTTACATGTGACACTGATTGTTTCAGATCTGAAGCTGGTAGTGCCGGAAAAGATGTAAAAGGTGTAATTCGTCAACACCAATTCTACAAAACAGAAATGGTTATCATTTCTGATGAAGAAAATTCTTGGAAAGAACACGAGTTTATGACTCGTCAAGCCGAAAAGATTCTTGAAGCTTTAGATTTACCTTACCGTCGTATTATGTTATGTACAGGTGATATGGGATTTAGTGCTGCTAAAACATATGATCTAGAAGTATGATTACCATCATATAACTCATATAAAGAGATCTCATCATGTTCTAATTGTACAAGTTTCCAAGCAAGAAACATGATGTTAAGATACTATGATAAAAATGGTGACATCAAATATTGCCACACTCTAAATGGTTCAGGATTAGCTATTGATCGTTTATGAGCTGCTGTAGTTGAAAACTATCAACAAAAAGATGGTTCCATTAAAATTCCAAAACCACTATTGAAATATTTCAATGGTGAAAAAGTTATAAAATAAAATGAGATATTTTATTACTTTTGAAGGCCCTGATGGTTCAGGAAAAACAACTATTGCTAAGGAAGTTGCTAAATTATTAGAAATTAATTTTCCAAATAAAGTTGTCTTAACAAGAGAACCTGGCGGTAAAAACAATATTATTGCAGAGGAAATCCGCAACATCCTTTTAAATCATATTGACTACAAAATTGATAAAAGAGCTGAGGCTTTGTTATTTGCTGCAAGTCGTGCTCAACATGTTAATGATTTTATTTTACCTAATCTAAATGACAACAAAATTGTCATTTGCGATCGTTATATTCATTCATCATTGGTTTATCAAGGATATGTACGAGGCTTAGGAATTAATGAAGTATTTGACATTAATAAGTTTGCAATTCAAAACACTTTACCAGATATAGTTATTCTTATCATGTTAGAACCTGAAAAATGTTTTGAGAGAATTAAACAAAATTCTCGTAGTATGAATCGGCTTGATCTTGAATCAATGCAATTACATAAAAAAGTTTATGAAGGTTATCAAAAATTAGCTAAAAAATATCCTGAACTTATATATCCTATTGATGGTTCAAAAAGCATTAAAGAAGTAACAAATGATGTAATGAAAATCTTACATAACAAGATTAAACTTTAAGATGATTGAAAATTTATTATTAGCAAAGATTAAACCTCGAGCCGTTATATTTTGTGAGAAAAAATTTTCCACTATAGATTTGGATATAAATCAATATATTAAATCTATTGTTTGTGAAAAAGTGCCATATTGTAATAACTGTGAAAATTGCAAAAAAATAGATAACAATTCATACCGTGATTTAATTATTTATGATGGTAGTAAACAAACAATAAAAAAAGAGGATGTTGCTTTTATTCAAAATCAATTTTTATATGCTCCATTTGAAAAGAATGGTAAAAAAATTTATATCTTAAAAAATGTTGATAACTCTACACCTGAAGCAATGAACTCATTGCTTAAGTTTATAGAAGAACCGCCTAAAGAGACTTATGCAATTTTAACAACTAGAAATATTTCTAAAGTTATTCCTACCATTAAAAGTAGATGTCAAATCTTTCATTTATGTAGCAATATAAAAGATTTTGAAAATAAAATTAACGATTTTAAATTAACACAAAAACAAAAAGATGTACTTTTAAAAACATATTTTAGTTTTTATGAATTCAAACAAGATTATGATACTGGTGTATTTACAAGTTCCTTTAATTTCGTTAATAATTTAATTTCTAAACATGATGATTTAAAAACAATCAAAGAGTTATCAAATGAATTTGTTAAATTTGATTATACTGAAATTAAAAAAATTTTACAGTTTGCCTCAGTAATGTTTGAAAACAAAAAGAAAGAAATTATTTTAATGATCAATGAATTAAAATTTTATCCAACAAAAATATTAATTTTCAATAAACTATGGGAGATGTTAAATGAATAAATATCCAACAATTGTAGCTATTGCTACACCTTTAATGAAATGTGCTATTCATTTAATCAGAATTAGTGGTAGTGATGCCTATGAGATTGTTAATAAAATTACTGATAAGAAAATAACTAAACAAGGTTATCAAATTCAACGTGCAAATATCATTGAAAATAAAAAACTAGTCGATGATGTATTGATCATGAAATATACTGCACCAAAATCTTACACAGGTGAAGACATGATTGAAATTACATGTCATGGCTCAGTTTTTATTGCCAATAAAATTGTTAAATTATTAATTATTAATGGTGCAAAACAAGCAGATCATGGTGAATTTACAAAAAGAGCTTTTTTAAATAATAAACTAAACTTATTACAAGCTGAAGGTATTAACAATCTTGTTAATAGTAACTCCAATCTTTCTTTAGCGGTTGCTCATAAATCAATTGATAAAAATACATCCGAAAAAATAAATGGTATTATTGATAGTTTATTTGCAATTATTGGTCAAATTGAAGTTAATATTGATTATCCTGAGTATGATGCTGCCGAAAAACTTACTAAAAAAGAAATTAAAACAAAACTTAACAAAATTATTAATTTATTAAAAGTTATTGTTGATGATTCTATTCAAGTAACTCCATATGTTAATGGAATTAATGTAGCTATTGTTGGCAAACCTAATGTTGGTAAATCATCATTATTAAATGCCATCTTAAAAGAAAATAAAGTTATTGTTTCGGAAATTCCTGGTACAACAAGAGATGTTGTACAGTATAGTGCAGTTATCAAAAATATTACTTACAACTTTATTGATACAGCTGGTATTCATAAACCAACTAATACAATTGAACAAATAGGAATTAAGCTTTCAAAAAAGATGATTCAAAATGCTCAATTAATTTTATTTGTTATTGATGGTAGCAAACCAACAAATAAAGAAGACGATAAGATTTTTAATTTAATTAAAAATAAAAATTACATTACAGTAATTAATAAAACTGATCTTAAAATACTAAAAACAAAATATACAGGCGCATTAGTTTCTGCAAAAAATAAAAAAATCAATAATTTAATTAAATCCATTAACAAGAAAGCCATTAATTTTGATGCAAATATTGATATTGTCTTGCCAAGTCAAAATGATATTAATCTTATGCAAGCAGCCATAAAAACTTTAAAAAGTGTCCTAATTAATGTTAATAAAAATCAACCACTGGATTTAATTATTGAAGATTTAAAATCTGCTCATGATAAATTATTAAGTATCATTGGTAAAAATAAAGACTTTGATTTAATAAATGAGCTATTTAAAAAATTCTGCGTTGGTAAATAAACTTGCATGTTTATTAATAAATTAAATATAATATAAACATTATTAGAGGCATAATATGGCAGAAATTGTAAATGCTAGAGATTTAAGAGCAGGTAATGTATTTATTTATCGTAATAACTTATACCAAGTTATTGAAAATTCTTTTAACAAGACAGCAATGCGTGAAGGCATTGTTAAATGTAAAGTTAAAAATTTAAGAACTGGTGCAATAACTGTTGAAGTTCTAACCGGTGAAAAACTTGAAAAAGTAATGCTAGAAGTTTTCAAAATGGATTATTCATATGATGATGGCAGTAACTGTGTTTTTATGGATAATACAACTTTTGAAACTATCGAAATTAATCACCAAAAGATTGGTGATGCACTAAAGTTACTTGAAGAAGGTACACCAGTTACCATTAGTAAATATGGTGATGAAATATTAGGTATTGATCTTCCTGACCAAGTAGTCTGTACTATTGTTAATGCTGAAGATGCAGTTCAAGGCAACAGTGTAACTAATGCTCAAAAAAGAGCATGATTAGCTTCAGGACATGAATTAAATGTACCACAATTTATTAAAACAGGTGAAAAGGTTATAGTTGATACTAAAACAGGTAAATATGTTGGACGAAGTTAAAATTATTGATAAAAATCATAAAGGTACAATTAGTATAAGTAACGAACTTTTGAAAAAAGTTATTTTTTCACTTGCTAATTACAATAGTGACTTCCCTGTAAAAAATATTGAAATCATACAAACTGATGAAATTTCAAAGCCAATACTAATTATTGAATTTAAAAATAATAAAAACTTACAACTATATGGAAATTTAGTTGTTGATTATTTAAAAAAATTAAATTTATCAATTAATCTAAATTTAAATGCATCAAATTACAATATTGTATTAGTTTATAACTAATTATTTAGTATGACTCAGAGCACACGTTGAAAACAAAGGATACAAGTTTTGAATATTATCTATTCTGATATTGTTTCTAATCATACTACTGACAAAAATAATGTAATTAAACAAGCTTTTGAAGTTAATAATTTTGATCATGACCAAATTAAGGTTCTTGAATATTATTACGATCATTATGTTGAACTTGAACAAAAAATAATCAAACGTTTGCAACCAACATGACCATATCAAAGAATTAATGTTTTAACTAAAGCAATTATTTTAAGTTCACTGAGTGAATATTATGCAATTAACACAAGTTTAGCAATTGTTATTGATCAAGCATTAAAGACCTGCGATCATCGTGGATTAGTTAGAGATAAAAAATTTATTAATGCTATATTAGATAAAATAGTTAAGAATGAAAAATAAACCAGAAAACAAAAATAAAGAAACAAAAATTGAGAAGCCTAACTTTCAAACAAGTTACACATACTATGTTTTTTTGCTATGCAATTTTGTTGTGATGTTAGGGTTAGCAATATGTTTAATCTTTACAAAAAATCAAAATGCCAATTTTGATTTTAAATTACCAGTTATTATCTGCAATATTTTTGCACTTGCTATATTTTCTGCATTTTTATATTTAGAATCAAGAATTATTCTTCCTTATCGTTTTCATATTAACCATAAATGGTATGGTTGATTTATTACTAGCACAGTAATATTTGCATTAATTTTAATTGCATCTACTGTTATTGTTTGCCTTCCTGTAGAATGAACTATGGTATGAGCGATCAGTTTATTTTGTAGTTGCGTTGCAATTTCATTAATTGCTGTTGGTATTTACCGCTATGGAAGATTTCATATTGATAAAGAAATTTTTCAAAGAAAAAATGGTATTTACGCTGAACAAGAAAAATTAGAAAAACAAAAACATGACCAATCACGTCAACAAATTGATCAAATGTCAGATGTTGAATTTAAAAAAATTCGTGATAAAATTAACAGTTCATCACCAACTGATTATATTGGTAAAAAAGCAACATCTAATTTAGTAGATGAACTAGATGAAAATGAAGAAACAAAATAAGTCATTTTCTTGCATTAATTTAGGATGTCGAGTTAATTTATTTGAAACGACAACAATTATTGATCAAATGATCAAGAATGGTTTTGTTTTCAATAAAGATTTTAAAAAAACAGATATTTGCATTATTAATACTTGTACAGTAACTGCTCGAGCTGATCGTAAATGTCGTAACATGATTAGTCGCGCAAGAAAATATGCAAAAGTATTAGTCATTATTGGATGTTATAGTCAAATTAATGCTGAATATGCTAGTTATTATGGCGATATTGTTTTAGGTAATAAATTTAAAAATCAATTGCCTGAATTAATTCAAAACTTTTATAAATATAAAAAACCAATTATTAAAATTGATAATTTAGCACAAGAAAGAAATTTTGAGGAATTACCTGTTTATTCATTTTGTGAAAATACTAGAGCAGTAATTAAAATTCAAGATGGTTGTGATTTTATGTGTTCATATTGTTTGATTCCATATGCTCGTGGACGTCAAAGATCACTTGACCATCACAAAGTATTAAATACCGTTGTTGATTTAGTTAATAAACATTTTTATGAGATTGTATTAACTGGAGTTAATACTGCTGGTTACAAAGATAAAGGTTACAATTTTTATGATTTATTAAAAGATATTGATAAACTTCCTGGAGATTTTCGCGTTCGTATTTCATCAATTGAACCATTCCAAATTACTAAACAAATTATTAATTTGATTACAAAAAATAAAAATCGATGAGTACAAGAATTTCATTTATGTTTACAAGCTGCGGATGATACAATTCTAAAAGCTATGAACAGAAAATATACAATAAAACAATTTAAAGATTTGTGCAATTATATTCGTTTAAAAAATCCTTTAGCAAGCATTACTACTGATTACATTGTTGGTTACAACAATGAGACTGATAAGATTTTTAATAACTGTTTAAATAATTTAAAACAAATCAATTTTAGTTTTATGAATATCTTTCCTTATTCCGTAAGAAAAAATACAAAAAGTAGTTATGAAACTAATCAAGTTGATGCAAATACAAAATTCACGCGTGTTAAAAAAGTTCAAACTTTAGCAGATCAATGCACTAAAAATTATCTTGATAATTTTATTAATAAAAAAGTTAAAGTATGGTTTGAGAATAGTTGCCAAAAAAATATTCAAACCGGTCATTCACAATACTTTTTTAAAGTATTTGTAAAAACAACAAAGAATCTCCAGCATGAATTACACGATGTATTGATTGTTAAAAATGTTGATAATCAATTATTCGGCAAACTTATTTAGCTTTTTATTTCTTGCATACAAACTGATACAAATTATTAATCCGCAAATACTTATTCCTAGTAACCCAAAACAAATATAATTGATAATTTTATTTTTGTCGTTAAATTTATAAATAAATTCACTTTTATTTTTCCCATACGTTAATTCTGCTACTAATTCATCAGTTTCATCATGAGGATTTAATTGAATTTTTAAAGTATTACCATATAGATTTTTAAATCCATCAGAGATATTGATTAAATATTGTTTAAAAATTTCATTAGTTATTTCACTGGGTTTATAGCTTGTCAAAATACTTTTGTTATTATTTTGTTTTAAACATACTGGTGACAAATTATTTATTTTTATTTGTTTATTTAATAATGATTGATATTGTTGTTTATTAACTTTTTTAATTTTAATATCAACTGTACCTTTAGTTAAATCTTTATTAACTATATCATAATCGATATTATCTAAGATTTCACGATCAAAATTATTAGCTAATAATATTTCATTAATTACGGATTTGTTAATATCATCTGTGATTAATCCATATTGAAATTTTACCGCATCCACATTATTAAATTGATTAATATCAAAAACTTTAAAATTATTGAAATCTCTTTCAATAAAACCATTAATAGTTTTGATTTTGATATTAATCTTGCCTAATAAGTCATTAGGATTAATCATAATGTCGGATTGATCAATAACATTTGGATCTAGTTGATATGAATTGTCATCATATAAATTAATAAATTTATTAATGACTTCTTGTTGACCAACCATCGATGGATATAGTTCATAATATTTTTGATCAATATCATTGAATGATACATTGCCGATTTGTGGAACATCAATATAAATATAATCATTCTCTTTAATAATATGTTTTGTTGACCATTGTAATTCAAATTGATTTTGACTTGTTAGTAAGCAAATGTTAGCATCATTATATGCTAATACTTCTACACTATCAATTTTAAACGGATATTTATTTTCATATTGATTGATGTTAATAGCTTTTTTCTTATAGATAAGATCATTTAGATCTACATCAACAAATTCTTTTTTAAATTCATCAGTATTCTGATCATAAATTTCATAATAAACTCTTAATTTAAGAATGTTAGATAATTGATCATAGATATTGATAAATTGACTAATGTCATTAATTTTATAAGTTTTTAATTTCTCATTAAAACTTGTAATATGATTACTAATAAATTCATCTACATCTGTATATCCTGATTTTGCTAAAACTAAAAATTCATTAAATGTAGTTAAATCAAATTTACCCAAAGCACAATATTTAATTAATTTGTCGCGCAATGCATTTGAAACAAAATCTACAGTTTTTGCTTTTTCTTGTAATAACTTGTATTCATTTATTAAATCAATTAGCTCATGATTAATTCCTAATACAATTCGATGGTTATTGTAATCAACATGATCAATTGTTATTAATTGCGATGGATTAAATATGTTAACAAAAGGATTTGATAAGTTTATGAGATTATCATGATCTTTAATATAGTTTGTTTTATTAGGGTTAGCATTAGTTTGTAAAGTATAAACAAATCGACTAACAAAGTTATAAACAACATAAATGAATTGACTTTCTTTTATGTATGTATATGGGATAGCATACACATTGTAGTCTTTATTATTTAAATCCTTATTAATGCCTTTAATAAAATTGATGGATTGGTTTTCATTATAAACATAATCTGTTTGTTCGCCGTTTTGAAAGACTTTTTTACAATTTAGTTCACTGATTTTCTCGAATGGTTTCCATATGTTCTTGATATCTAATGATATATTTGGTATAAGATTAGTTCAATTGTAGTTACTATAAGGTATATATAGATTTATATAGTTGGATAAGACTTTATTTCATGGAGGTGTACGCGTTAGACAATCATAACCATTATCTCCATACATATATGAACCAGAATTATATGATGAATCACTGTGTGAAGCTTGATTTAATTCATTTAATCATGTGCGATCATTAATTTCTCCATTATTATTAATAGTGGCATACACTGTTTTTGTATTCATACTAAAATCAACAGGATGACTATTTAAATTTGTAACTTCCCCGGCTGGAGAATTATCATGTCAATATAGAATTTGTCATAATGAAAAATTGTTGAAAATGTTGTTGATTTTGTTTAAATTTTGCAAATTTTTTAAATTTTTTTCAAATTTTTTTCCAACTACATTGAAATTAGTGTCAAATTGACTAAAATGCCGAATAAATGTAGGTATTATGCAAATTATAAATGGTAAAATTTTTATTTTTTTAAGCATATTTTGTGTATTTTTAACCTCCTATCTAATAAAATTGGAAAAATTTTTTGAAATTAGTGTATAATTTAAACACTTTCGGCAAAAAAGTGCTGGAAGTGATAGTTCTTTGAAAACTAAATAGAATCCGTCAATTTTTTGAGAGTTTGATCCTGGCTCAGGATTAACGCTAGCGGTATGCCTAATACATGCAAGTCGAGCGGGAGCAGCAATGCTCTAGCGGCAAACGGGTGAGTAATACGTATCTAATCTGCCCTTTAGAAAGGAACAACAGATCGAAAGATTTGCTAATACCTTATAGGACATTAATTCGCATGAGATAATGTTTAAAGTTCCGTTCGGAACGCTTTAGGATGAGGGTGCGGCTTATCAGATAGTTGGTGAGGTAATGGCCCACCAAGTCTATGACGAGTAGCTATGCTGAGAGGTAGAATAGCCACAAGGGGACTGAGACACGGCCCCTACTCCTACGGGAGGCAGCAGTAGGGAATTTTTCACAATGGGCGAAAGCCTGATGGAGCAATACCGCGTGAATGATGAAGGTCTTCGGATTGTAAAATTCTTTTATAAGGGACGAACGATATGAACAGGAAATGGTTCGTAAGTGACTGTACCTTTTGAATAAGTAACGGCAAACTATGTGCCAGCAGCCGCGGTAATACATAGGTTACAAGCGTTATCCGGATTTACTGGGCGTAAAGCGAGCGCAGGCTGATTTACAAGTCTGGTGTTAAATGCATTTGCTCAACAAATGTATGCATTGGAAACTGTAAGTCTAGAGTGTGATAGGGAGTTCTGGAACTCCATATGGAGCGGTGGAATGTGTAGATATATGGAAGAACACCTGTGGCGAAAGCGAGAACTTAGGTCACAACTGACGCTTAGGCTCGAAAGTGTGGGGATCAAATAGGATTAGATACCCTAGTAGTCCACACTGTAAACGATGGTCATTTGTTGTTGGTACAAATAGTATCAGTAACGGAGCTAACGCATTAAATGACCCGCCTGGGTAGTACATTCGCAAGAATGAAACTCAAACGGAATTGACGGGGACCCGCACAAGTGGTGGAGCATGTTGTTTAATTCGACAATACACGAAGAACCTTACCAGGGTTTGACATCCTCGGCAAAGCTATAGAAATATAGTGGAGGTTAACCGAGAGACAGGTGGTGCATGGTTGTCGTCAGCTCGTGTCGTGAGATGTTGGGTTAAGTCCCGCAACGAGCGCAACCCTTATTGATAGTTACTTTATCTATCGAGACTGCCAACGTAAGTTGGAGGAAGGTGGGGATGACGTCAAATCATCATGCCCTTTATATCCTGGGCCACAAACGTGCTACAATGGCTGGTACAAAGTGTTGCCAAACCGTAAGGTGGAGCTAATCACAAAAAACCAGTCTCAGTTCGGATTGAGGGCTGAAATTCGTCCTCATGAAGTTGGAATCACTAGTAATCACGAATCAGACATGTCGTGGTGAATACGTTCTCTGGTCTTGTACACACCGCCCGTCAAACTATGAGAGTCGTTAATGCCTAAAAACATTTTGTTAACAGTAATGATACGAATGCCTAGGGCAGGAACGATGATTGGAGTTAAGTCGTAACAAGGTACCCCTACGAGAACGTGGGGGTGGATCACCTCCTTTCTACGGAGTTAATTTACTTGACACTGTACGAATAATGTGTACATTTTTAAAATCCAATTTATGCTGTCCCAAAATTTATTAATGCATATTTGGTCGGATTCTATTTAGTTTTGAGAGAACTATAAATCTCTCAAGAGATTGCTCTTTGAAAATTTTATAAAATCATCAATTCTTTCTAATTACAATCAAACCAAGAACAAAACCAGAAGAATAGTTAAATATTCATTCTAGAGATCACAAATAAGTTACTAAGGGCTTATGGTGGATGCCTTGGGACTGGATGACGATGAAGGTCGTGCAAATCTGCGAAAAGTTACGGGGAGCTGATAAGAAGCATTTGATCCGTAAATTACCGAATGGGGGAACCTACTTAATAGAGATATTAAGTGTTATTAACTGAATTCATAGGTTAATAATGTAATACCTGGTGAAGTGAAACATCTCAGTAGCCAGAGGAAAAGAAAACAAAGTGATTCCGTAAGTAGCGGCGAGCGAACGCGGAGCAGACTAAACCTAGTTTAGACTAGGGGTTGTAGGACTACGATGTGGTAGTTGTTATTGATAGTAGAAGTTGCTGGAAAGCAACGCAACACAGGGTGATAGCCCCGTATACGAAATTAATAACACGCCTAGTAGTATCCTGAGTATGACGGGACACGTGTAATCTTGTCAGAAGCCACCCGGACCATCGGGTAAGTCTAAATACAAACCAGTCACCGATAGCGTATAGTACCGCGAGGGAAAGGTGAAAAGAACCCAGAGATGGGAGTGAAATAGAATCTGAAACCATATGCCTACAACGAGTTAGAGCACATTAATGTGTGATAGCGTGCGTTTTGAAGTATGAGCCGGAGAGTTATTGTTGCATGCAAGGTTAAGCTGTAGAAGCGGAGCCGTAGGGAAACCGAATCTTAATAGGGTGTTTAGTATGTGACAATAGACCCGAAACGGGTTGATCTAGACATGGGCAGGTTGAAGTTAAAGTAACATTTAATGGAGGACCGAACCCACTTTCGTTGAAACGCCAGGGGATGACCTGTGTCTAGTGGTGAAATTCCAATCGAAATCCGTGATAGCTGGTTCTCGTCGATATAGTTTTAGGACTAGCGTTGGATTATGAATGTATGGAGGTAAAGCGCTGACTGACTGATGGCCCTGTCTCAGGGTACTGATTTCAATTAAACTCTGAATGCCGTACATTTTACTCCAGCAGTCAGACTGTGGGGGATAAGCTTCATAGTCATGAGGGAAAGAGCCCAGATCGTTAACTAAGGTCCCTAAAATATGCTAAGTGGAAAAGGATGTTGAATTTCTTAAACATCAAGGATGTTGGCTTAGAAGCAGCCATCGTTTAAAGAATGCGTAACAGCTCACTTGTCGAGAAATTCTGCGCCGAAGATTCAACGGGGCTTAAGCATATTACCGAAGTTACGGGATTATTTATAATCGGTAGACGAGCGTTGTATACAGGTTGAAGGTAGAGTGTGAACACTATTGGACAGTATACAAGTGAGAATTCCGGCGTGAGTAACGTATGAGAGTGAGAATCTCTCAAGCCGAATTGACTAAGGTTTCCAGGACAAGGGTCGTCCTTCCTGGGTTAGTCGGGACCTAAGGCGAGGCCGAAAGGCGTAGTCGATGGAAAGTGAGTTAATATTCTTACACCAAGTGATTGAATGATGGAGTAACGGAGAAGGTTAATATGGGCCACTTATTGGATTGTGGCGAAAACACTAAGTCTGGGAAATGATTAAATCCATTTCCCATCCCAAAGGACAAGGTGTGTGTACAAGTGAACGGTAACAAGTAATAAAGCCATATACATCACGCTTCCTAGAAAAACTCCTAGTGTTAATCAATCATTTGCCCGTACTGAGAACGAACACACGTGGTCAAGGAGAGTATCCTAAGGCTAGCGAGTTAACTATTGTTAAGGAACTCTGCAAATTTACCCTGTAAGTTAGCGATAAAGGGAGCTTACGCAAGTAAGCCGCAGTGAATAGCGAGGGGGGACTGTTTACCAAAAACACAGCTTTATGCAAAGTCGTAAGACGATATATATGAGGTGACACCTGCCCAGTGCTGGAAGGTTAAGGAAGTGAGTTAGCAGCAATGCAAAGCTTGTGACCAAAGCCCCAGTGAACGGCGGCCGTAACTATAACGGTCCTAAGGTAGCAAAATTCCTTGTCGGGCAAATTCCGTCCCGCTTGAATGGTGTAACCATCTCTTGACTGTCTCGACAATAGACTCGGTGAAATCCTGGTTGGGGTGCAGACGCCCCATAGGCGTGATTGGACGGAAAGACCCCATGAAGCTTTACTGTAACTTGATATTGAAAAAATATACCGTTTTTAGAGCATAGGTGGGAGACTTTGAAGTATGGACGCTAGTTCATATGGAGTCACCCTTGTAATACCACCATTATGGTATCTTTTTTCTAACTTCCAACTGTATATCCAGTTAAAGGACAGTGTTAGGTGGACAGTTTGACTGGGGCGGTCGCCTCCCAAAAGGTAACGGAGGCGCGCAACGGTACACTCAGCATGTTTGGAAATCATGTAACGAGCGTAATGGTATAAGTGTGCTTGACTGTGAGACTTACACGTCGAACAGGTAAGAAATTAGGTCATAGTGATCCGGTGGCTCAAAATGGAATGGCCATCGCTCAACGGATAAAAGCTACTCTGGGGATAACAGGCTGATACTGACCAAGAGTTCATATCGACGTCAGTGTTTGGCACCTCGATGTCGACTCATCTTATCCTGGGGCTGAAGCAGGTTCCAAGGGTTCGGCTGTTCGCCGATTAAAAAGATACGTGAGTTGGGTTCAAACCGTCGTGAGACAGGTTGGTCCCTATCTGTCATGCCCGTAGGAAGATTGAGAAGAGCTGCTCCTAGTACGAGAGGATCGGAGTGGAGACACCACTAATGTTTCAGTTGTTTCGCCAGAAGCATCGCTGGGTAGTTACGTGTCGAACGGATAAGCGCTGAAAGCATATAAGCGTGAAGCCTCCTTCAAGATTAATCTTCCCCACCCGCAAGGGTGATAAGAACCGTCATAGACTATGACGTTGATAGGCTATAGGTGTAAGCATAGTGATATGTTTAGCTGAATAGTACTAATCGTTCGAAAGACTTAAATTGTGAACATTGTTTTGTTCTTAATTAATTTAATTAGATAATTCGATGGTTTTATAAAATTTTTGATGAGCAGTCTCTACGTGTGGCGCCGATATCGTGTGTGGTAACACCTGTTCCCATCCCGAACACAGCAGTTAAGCACCATGGAGCTGAAGGTAGCAAGTTAAAACTTGTGAGAATAGGAAAGTGTCACGCAAAACTAAAAAGTAACTAGTTTTTTCTAGTTACTTTTTTTGTTTATAAAAGACTACTTTTAATTTTAATTAAAAAGGTTGTTTTGTTCAATCATTAGGTAATTGGAACTTTTGTGCAGTTTGATTACCATTATAGTAGAATATACCAGAACTAGCTACACTAGTTACTCAGTTATTAAAGTAAGTATCACTATAATCACCTGTGTAACCAATTTTAATTGAATTTAATGATTTGTTCCCATAAAACATTCCTCTATAACAATCTTGAGCTAAAGTTGTTGCTGGTAGTTCAGGCGCAGTAGTTAATGCTGAACATGCCTGAAACATCCAAGCATAACAATAATTTACTAAAGTTGTTGCAGGTAACTCAGGCGCAGTAGTCAAAGATGCACAACCATTAAACATATGTTGATAACAACTAACTGCTAAACTCATTGAAGGTAATTTAGGTGCATTAGTTAATGATGTGCATTGATAAAACATACCACCATAACAATCTTGTTTTAAATTTGTAGCAGGTAAGAAATCTTCACTAACACTTGTTATTCCAGTTGAGTCTCTAAATAGATCATAAAAACAATAATCACATGGAATGTCAGTGATATCGCCTGATTCTCCAGTTTGTGCACCATTATCCAATAATGCCATAACATTTCCTGAGACAGATATATTACCTTTAATAGGTAAACATGAATAACTTGAACTTGATGTTGATCAACCATTAGGGTTATTACCTTTTAGGTATAATGTTTGGCCTTGGTTAATATTTATTGCTGATCCATATGTAGTTCAGTTAGCGCCGTCTGTTGAGCATTTTAAATCAGGGCTGTTTCCACCAATATTTAATAATGTTAAAGCTGAATCTGCATTAGCAGTAATAGCAACATAAATTTGTAAAGGAACTGTTCAACCACTAGGTAATTGGAACTTTTGTGCAGTTTGATCACCATTGTAGTAGAATATACCAGAACTAGCAACACCAGTTACTCAGTTATTAAAATAAGTATCACTATAATCACCTATGTAACCAATTTTAATTGAATTTAATGATGAACATTTATAAAACATATATCTATAACAATTATCCGCTAATGTTGTTGCAGGCAACTCAGGTGCAGTAGCTAAGGATGTGCAACTATGAAACATGTGTTCATAACAATATTCTATTAAATTCATTGAAGGTAATTTAGGTGCATTAGTTAATGCCGCGCATTGATAAAACATACCATCATAACAATGTTCTGTTAAAGTTGTTGCAGGTAAGAAATCTTCACTAACACTTGTTATTCCAGTTGAGTCTCTAAATAGATCATAAAAACAATAATTGCATGGGATGTCAGTAATATCGCCTTCTTCTCCTGACTTTGCTCCATTATCCAATAATGCCATAACATTTCCTGAGACAGATACATTACCTTTAATAGATAAATATGAATAATTTGTATTTGATGTTGATCAACCAGTATGGTTATTACCTTTTAGGTATAATTTCTGACCTTGGTTAATATTTATTGCTGATCCATATGTAGTTCAGTTAGCGCCGTCTGTTGAGCATTTTAAATCAGGGTTGTTTCCACCATTATTTAATAATGTTAAAGCTGAATCTGCATTAGCAGTAATAGCAACATAAATTCGTAAAGGAACTGTTCAACCACTAGGTAATTGGAAATCTTGAACAGTTTGATTACCGTTGTAGTAGAATGTACCGGAACCAGCAATACCATCTACTCAGTGATAAAAATATTGAGAATCATAATCACCTATGTAACCAATTTTAATTGAATTTAATGATGAACAACCATCAAATATTTGACCATAACAACCACTTACTAAATTTGTTGCAGGTAAATCAGGTGCAGTAGTTAAAGCTGTACAATTATTAAACATACCATAATAACAATTTTCTGCCAAAGTTGTTGCAGGTAGTTTAGGTGCTACTTTTAATGAAGAACAATTCTGAAACATTCAATCATAACAATAACCTGTCAAACTTGTTGCAGGCAACTCAGGTGCAGTAGTTAAAGAAGTACAATTTTCAAACATACTGTAATAACAACCATCTCCTAAACTTGTTGCAGGTAACTCAGGTGCAACAGTTAAAGATGAACAACCAGAAAACATATCACCATAACAATCTTCTGCTAAATTCATTGAAGGTAATTTAGGTGCAGTAGTTAAAGAAGTACAATCTTGAAACATGCCTAAATAACAATAATCTTTTAAAGTTGTTGCAGGCAAGAAATTTTCACTAACACTTGTTATTCCAGTTGAACCTTCAAATAATCCAATAAAACAATAATCACAAGGAATAGTTGTGATATCTCCTTCTTCTCCTGGTGCTGCACCATTGTCTAATAATCCCATAACGTTACCATTGATAGATACACTACCTGTAATAGACAAATATGAATATACTCTACGTGATTGTGATCAACCTTCTGGATTATTACCTTTTAGGTATAATGTTTGACCTTGATTAATAGATATTTCGTTGCTATATGAAGATCAATTAGTTTTATCTTTTGAATATTGTAAATCTACGCTAATTCCCAATGCTTTATATGTTAATGCAAAAGTTGAGTTTTCATTAGCAGTAATAGCTACATATTGATTTTCGATATTTTTTTCTGATCCACAGCTTGTAGATACAGCAGCAATTGTACCAATTGATGTGATTCCTAATGTAGGAATTAATATTGATTTTAATAATTTTGCCTTTTTCATATATGCATGTGTTACTATAGCAAATTTATTGTATATTGTAGAAAAAATAGAACATTCTGTAGTTCAACTATATAAGAATATTTAAAGTTATGGAGCATGCAGACTATTATTTAAATTAAATAAGTAAATATATTTTTAAAATTCAGATTTTATTGTAAGATATAAACGTTTATCAATTTTTATTAACTTGATACACACAGACAAGTTGTCACAAATATACAAGGAGAAAAAAATGCCAACTATATCACAATTAATTCGTAAAGGAAGAACTTCTAAGACAAGTAAGTCTAAGTCTCCTGCTTTACAAAAAAACTTCAATGCTCTAGAAAATAGGGAAAAGAAAAATAGTAACCCACTTAAACGAGGAGTATGTACCCGTGTGGGAACAATGACGCCTAAAAAACCTAACTCAGCTTTACGTAAATATGCTAAGGTTAAATTAACAAATCACCAAGAAGTATTAGCATACATACCTGGTGAAGGTCATAATTTGCAAGAACACAGTATTGTTCTAGTAAGAGGTGGAAGAGTTAAAGACTTACCTGGTGTAAGATACCATATTGTTCGTGGTGTTTATGATACACAAGGTGTTGCTAATCGTAAACAACAACGATCAGCATATGGTGCAAAAACACCTAAAGCTGCTGCTTAATAATGAAAGGAATTAATTACTATGCGTAAGAATCAAGCTAAAAAAAGAGATGTTCTACCTGATCCAATTTACAATTCAAAATTAGTAACTAAAGCTATCAATATGCTTATGTGAGATGGTAAACGTTCTAAAGCACAAGATATTTTATATGGAGCTTTCCAACTTGTTGAACAAAAAACAAAGAAACCAGCAATGGAAGTATTTAATAAAGCTTTAGAAAATATTATGCCTACATTAGAACTTAAAGTTCGTCGTGTTGCCGGTGCAAACTATCAAGTACCTACTGAAGTATCTCCACAAAGACAAATTACATTAGGTTTAAGATGATTAGTTTTATATTCAAGAAATCGTAATGAAAAAACAATGGTTGCACGTTTAAGCAACGAAATCATTGATGCAAGCAATGGTGTTGGTGCAGCAGTTAAAAAACGTGAAGATACTCACAAAATGGCTGAAGCAAACAAAGCTTTTGCAAATTTACGATTTTAATATTAATAGAATGGAAAAGGAATAAATTATGGCTCGAAATTTTCCAATGGATAAATACCGAAACTTTGGTATTATGGCACATATTGATGCTGGAAAAACAACAACTTCTGAACGTGTTTTATTTTTAACTAATAGGATTCACAAAATTGGTGAAACTCATGATGGTGCAGCTACCATGGACTGAATGGAACAAGAAAAGGAACGTGGAATTACTATTACTTCTGCTGCTACTTACTGTGTTTGAAGAGAACATGAATTAAATTTAATTGACACTCCTGGACACGTAGATTTTACTGTTGAAGTAGAACGTTCACTTCGTGTACTTGATGGTGCAGTTACTGTTCTTGATGCTCAAAATGGTGTAGAACCACAAACTGAAACTGTATGACGTCAAGCAAGTGAATACCATGTACCTCGTGTTGTATATGTTAATAAAATGGATAAAGTTGGTGCTGATTTTGAAGAATCAGTAAGATCACTTAAAACAAGATTAGGTGCTAATGGTGTAGCAATTCAATACCCTATTGGCTCTGAAAATAATTTCCAAGGTTTAATTGACCTTGTAGAAATGAAAGCCTACTACTATAAAGGTGACGATAATGAAACTGCAGAAATTAAAGATATTCCTGCAGATTTAGTTGGTAAAGCTAATGAATATCGTACCATTATGATGGATGAAATTGTTAACTTTGATGATGCATGCATGGAAAAGTACCTAAATGGTGAACAATTAACAATTGAAGAAATTAGAATGTGTATCCGTAAAGGTACATTAACTTCAGAATTCTTCCCTGTTATTTGTGGATCAAGCTTTAAAAATAAAGGTGTAAGAAAAATGATGGATGCCGTTGTTGATTTCTTACCTTCACCAATTGATGTACCATCAATTAAAGGTTATAATGAAGACGATAAAGAAGTTGAAGTTAAACCAAATGATGATGAAAAATTCTGTGGATTAGCATTTAAAGTTGCAACTGACCCATTCATTGGTCGTTTAACTTTCGTTCGTGTTTACTCTGGTGTATTAAAAGCTGGTAGTTATGTAATGAACACAACAAAAAATGTTAAAGAACGTATTTCTCGACTTGTAAAGATGAGTTCTAATGCTCGATCAGAGATTGATGAAATTCGTGCTGGAGATATTTGTGCTGTCATTGGATTAAAATCAACAATTACTGGTGACACATTAGCTGATGAAGGTCTAGACATTAGACTTGAATCAATGAAATTTGCAGAACCAGTTATCTCTTTAGCTGTTGAACCAAAAACTAAAGCTGACCAAGAAAAAATGGCTATTGCTTTAAGCAAACTCGCTGAAGAAGACCCGACATTCAAAACTTTTACTGATGAAGAAACTGGTCAAACTATTATTTCCGGTATGGGTGAATTACATTTAGATATCATTGTTGACCGTATGCGTCGTGAATTTAATGTTCAAGTTAATGTTGGTGCACCACAAGTTGCATACCGTGAAACATTTACAAAAGTAGGTAGTGCCGAAGGTAAATACATTAAGCAATCTGGAGGTAGAGGTCAATATGGACACGTTGTTGTCAAATATGAACCTAATCCTTCTAAAGGATATGAATTCGTTGATGCTATTGTTGGTGGTAAAGTTCCTAAGGAATACATTAAATCAATTAATAATGGTATTATTGAAGCAACAAAATCAGGACCGCTTGCTGGTTACCCATTAATTGATATTAAGGCAACTTTATTTGATGGTTCATACCATGAAGTCGACTCATCTGATATGGCTTTCAAAATTGCTGCAAGTATGTCATTAAAAGAAGCTGCTAAAACATGTGGTCTAGTATTACTTGAACCAATAATGTCAGTAGATGTAACAGTTCCTGAACAATATTTCGGTGATGCAATGGGAGATATTTCCGCACGAAGAGGTAATATTATCGGAACTGAACAAAGAGGTAATGCTCAAATTATTAAAGCAAAAGTACCTCTAAAGGAAATGTTTGGTTATGCCACTGATTTACGTAGTTTCACTCAAGGTCGCGGAAACTATATCATGCAATTTAGTCATTATGCTCAAGCACCAAAAAGCATAGTTGAAGAAGTTGTAAAATCTAAACAAGTACAAAAATAATTAGTTAATAAAATCTATTTATAAAGAGCTCACATGAGCTCTTTTTATTAAATTATCTTATCATGCATTCACTTCTTTAGATAAATTATATAGCGCATTAATATTTGTTTTAATTAAGATTTTATGAATTTTGGATAGTCCTCCCAAATTTTCCCGATTTAATATAATGGGAGGACTATTTTCAAATATGAAAATAAATAAAAATACTAGAAAAATAAAAGTTACTGAAAGTGACTTCAAAGATTTTAGTAACATTGCTACTATAACAGAACATTTAGAAAAAAGTATGGTATTATATATAACAACATGGCAAGAAGTGCCAGATGATAACCAAAAAGACACTATGACCACTAAACCTGAATGATTTACTGAGTTCGAAAATAAACAACGAGAATTTAACCAAAAAGTCGTTAAGTTTATGTCTAATCAAGACAAACGTTGAAAAGAGCAACATGAGTTTAATAAAAAGCAACAAGAATTTAATCAACAAATTCTTAGTTTGGTTCAATCATTAGTTAAACATATAGATAATCTTGTTGTTAAAAATAATTTAAAAGAGTAGTTTTTAAACATTACCTATTATGCAACTATTAGGTAAGCAAATAGCTATTTATAAGGTGAGTTGTTAAATAAAAAAACATCTAGATATCTAGATGTTTTGTTTAAAAAATAATATTTGTTTTAATTAGAACTTTTTTGTTGTTCAACCATTTAATCCAAAATCTTGTGCAGTATGAGTAGTACCATTATAATAGAACGTACCGGAATTAGCTACACCTGATACTCAAGAATTAAAATATATAGAATCATAATCACCTGTGTAACCAATTTTAATTGAATTTAATTTTTTACAACCATAAAATAAAAAAGCATAACAATCTTGTACTAAATTTATTGCTGGTAAATCAGGTGGAATAACTAAAGAAGTGCAATTTCAAAACATATAAGCATAACAACATGGTGTTAAAGTTGTTGCAGGTAATTCAGGTGCAGTTGTTAAAGATGTACATTTTAAAAACATAGAATCATAACAATAATCTGCCAAAGTTGTTGCAGGCAATTTGGGCGCAGTAGTTAAAGATGTACATTCACAAAACATATTATTATAACAACCTTCTGTTAAATTTGTTGCAGGTAACTCAGGTGCAATAGTTAAAGATGAACAACCAGAAAACATATTACCATAACAATTTTCTGCTAAATTTGTTGCAGGTAGTGCAGGTGATTTTGTTAAAGAAAAACAATTACAAAACATATAGTAGTAACATGAATCTGCCAAAGTTGTTGCAGGTAGATTAGGTGCAGTTTCTAAAGAACTGCAACCAGAGAACATACCATTATAACAATTTGATTTTAAAATTGTTGCAGGTAAGAAGTCTTCACTAACACTTTTTATTCCAGTAGAGTTTTCAAATAATCCAATAAAACAATAATCACAAAGAATAGTAGTGATATCTCCTTCTTTACCTGGTGCTGCACCATTGTCTAATAATCCCATAACGTTACCATTGATAGATACACTACCTGTAATAGACAAATATGAATATACTATACGTGATTGTGATCAACCAGTAGGGTTATTACCTTTTAGGTAAATTTTCAGACCTTGAGGAATATCTATTGTTGTGTTGTATGCAGATCAATTAGTACGATCTGTT
>CADCCU010000007.1 GCA_902800015.1 uncultured Ureaplasma sp.
CAAATAATGACGGGAGCATAGTACCAGATAAATCTAAATATGATAAATTAAGTCCAATTGAAGTTAAAAAATTAAAGCTATATTATTCAACTTACAAAAACAAGGAAACTGAAGAAGATAAAAAAACTCAATCACAAAAAGACTATGAGGAGTTTTTAAAATTAGATAATGAAGACCAAAATCTATACTCTTATCTTGATGATTATTCTAAAGAATTAATAATTGCAGGCATTGTTGTAGCATCTGTATTATCAATTTCTATATTGGTATATTGAACTTCAGCCACAATAGAATTATTTCAAAACAAAAAAATCGTAAGTACTATTAAGGTTTTTGGAATTCTTTTAGCATCTGCTATTTTTGCTGTGCTAATTTTTTGCTCTACAATATGATAGAGTATATAAAAATCGAAAAAATCTCAAAAAAAGCGATGTATAGTTTAAAGCACCCAATTAATTAAACTTAATTCATTATATCTTTCCTTTGCTGAATGGAATCTTAATGTTTCCCGATAAATCTCATTAATTTTTTTAATTTCATTATCAATTTCATCTTGCGATATTGTGGAAAAATCAAAACCTTTTGGATAAATCTTTCTAATTAATCCATTAAAGTTTTCAAAACTCTTATATAAACAGGATACTTAAAGATAAAATTATCTTTATTCTTCTCAATTTTAGCTTTCAAAGCTTTTGATCTATTGCTTTGTTTCTTTTTCTTAACTTGTGATGCCATATTCTACCTTTCCATTACTAAATTTTGTTCTGCCTGAATAGCTTGCTCATATGATATCTTATTTTCTCTTAATAATTCATATATGTGTGTTCTTCTTTTTTCAACCTTTCAACAAAGTTTTCCAATCCAGCATTTTGTGCTTTACTAATTGTCGGCTAAGTATACCCCACAGAACAACATTATTTAATATTTAATAAAAATAAAAACAGAAAATATGTATAATAGGAAAGCTTTGAATTATTCAAAGTTATTTACGATTGTAGCATGTGGAAGTGATTATTTTCACGTTAGACCACGTAGAGTAAATATTTTCAAATATATTTTAGGAGGATATACTTGTGGCTGCAAAAAAGAAACAAATTGCACGTATTGCCAAGATCCAATTAATTGGTGGTCAAGCAAAGCCTGGACCAGCATTAGCATCAATTGGTATCAACATGGGTGAATTTACAAAACAATTCAATGATTTAACAAGGAAAGACCGTAATGGTGATGTAGTACCTTGTGTTATTACTGCTTATACTGATAAAAGTTTTACTTTTATCATTAAGACTACTCCAGCAAGCGTCTTATTGAAAAGAGTTGCTAAGATTGAAAAAGCAGGTAAAAACCAACTTACTGATACTGTAGCAACAATTACCAAAGAACAAGCATTAGAAATTGCTCGACAAAAAATGCCTGATTTAAATGCATATGATGAAGAAATGGCTTTAAGAATGATCGCTGGAACTGCTAAACAAATGGGCATTAAAATTAAAGATGTTGATTTAACACCTCGAAAAACTGAAAAAGCTAAAAAAGGAGCTAACTAATTATGGCTGGAAAAAAATATATTACTGCTAAGAAATTAGTTGATTCTAAAAAAATATACCCAATTGCTGAAGCAGTGAAACTTGCTAAAGAAACATCATATTCAAAATTCGATGCATCTATTGATATTGCTATTAAACTAAATGTTGATACAACAAAAGCTGAACAACAATTAAGAGGTTCAATTGCTTTGCCTCATTATTATGGTAAAACATCTAGAATCTTAGTAATTGATGATTCAATTACAGCTGATCAAGCTAAAAAAGCTGGCGCAGAATTCTTTGGTGGTGATGAAAAGATTGCCGAAATTAAAGATGGATGACTTGATTTTGATGTATTAATTACTACACCAAAATTTATGCCTAAATTAGCTAAATTAGGTAAAATTTTAGGTCCTAAAGGATTAATGCCAAACCCTAAACTAGGAACAGTAACTACAAAAGTAGTTGATACTATTAAAGAATTTAAGGGTGGTAAATCTACATACCGTACAGATACATATGGAAATGTTCATATGATTATTGGTAAGAAGTCTGCAAAGAATGAAGATGTTGTTGAGAACATTGAAACTCTAATTAACTTCATCACTTCAAAGAGACCATCAACAATCAAAGGTGAATATATTAAATCAATTTATATCTCATCTACAATGGGTCCATCAATAAGAATTAAATAATAATTATCATAAATTTCAGAACTCCACTTTACTTTGTAAAGTGGTTTTCTTTTTTTAATATAATTAGCACTTTAATGGTGAGAGTGCTAATTTTATGTTATAATATTGTAAATTTATCAAGGAGGAAATATTATGGAATTCAACTTTAATCCAGCAGATGATGAAAAAGACGTCTTAAACAAATATGGTAGAAATTTAAACCAAGAAGTTAAGGATAATAAAATTGATCCTATTATTGGTCGTGATGAAGAAGTAAGAAGAGTTATTGAGATTATTTCTAGGAAAACTAAAAATAATCCAGTTTTGATTGGTGAACCTGGTGTAGGTAAAACAGCTATCGTTGAAGGTCTTGCCCAAAGAATTGTTAATAATGATGTACCGAGCAATTTAAAAGACAAAGTAATTTATGAAATATCTTTGCCAAGTATTATTGCTGGTGCAAGTTATCAAGGCCAATTTGAACAAAGACTTAATAGCATTATTAAAGCTGTTAAAGAATCAAATGGCAAGATCATTCTTTTTATAGATGAAATCCATATGTTAATTGGTACTGGTAAAAATGGTAGTGGCTCATCAATGGATGCTGCTAATATTTTTAAACCAATGATGGCTCGTGGTGAAATGAAGATTATCGGTGCCACAACATTAAATGAATACCGTGAATATATTGAAAAAGATTCTGCATTAGAACGCCGTATGCAAAAGGTTTATGTTAAAGAACCAAGTAAAGAAGAAACTTTAACAATCATGCGTGGTCTAAAACAAAAATGAGAGATCTTTCACAATGTTAAAATTCATGACTCAGCATTAGTTGCTGCTGTCAAATTATCTGATCGCTATATCAATGATCGTTATCTTCCAGACAAAGCAATTGATTTAATTGATGAAGCAGCTGCAAAAGTTAAAACCCAGATGTATTCTCTTCCTAGTGATTTAGATGAAGTAAATCATCAAGTTGTTTATTTAGAAACAGAGAAAGCAGCTTTGATAAATGAAAATGATGCTAAATCTAAAAAAGCATTAGAAGAAACTGAACAAAAATTAGAAACACTAAAGAAAAAGCAAAAGAAACTAAGAGATAATTGACAAAAGCAAAAATCTGAACATGACATTCTAAATAATTTGAAGAAACAAGTTGAAGAAGATAAACAAAAAATTGACCGATACCAAATGGAAGGTGAATTTGTTAAAGCTAGTGAATTGCTTTATTCAACTATTCCTAATTTGCAAAAGCAAATTACTGATTTAGAAACCAAGATTAATGATGATCCAAAAAATATGATTCATGATTCAGTTACAGCTAATGATGTATCTGAAGTAATATCTAAAGCAACAGGCATTCCTTTAGAAAAATTAATTGAATCAGATAAAAATAAATTGTTAAATCTTGAAAATGAATTAAAAAAACGTGTTAAAGGCCAAGATGAAGCAATTAAAATTGTTAGTGACGTAGTTTTAAGAAGTCGAGCTGGAATTAATGATCCAAATCGTCCTATTGGTTCATTCTTATTTATTGGTCCAACAGGTGTTGGTAAAACTGAATTAGCTAAATCTTTAGCTAGTGCATTATTTAACAGTGAAAAAGCTATTGTTAGATTTGATATGAGTGAATTTATGGAAAAACACTCCGTATCAAAATTAGTTGGTGCACCTCCTGGATATGTAGGTTATGAGCAAGCTGGAGAATTAACCGAAGCTATTAGACGCCGACCTTATTCAGTAATTTTATTAGATGAAATTGAAAAGGCTCACCCTGATGTATTAAACTTGTTTTTACAAGTTTTAGATGATGGTCAATTAAGAGATTCTCAAGGACGTGAAGTCAACTTTAAAAATACAATTATCATTATGACATCTAATTTATGTAGTGAATTAATTGGTAAGAAAGATAAACAAAAAGTTATCGAGGAACTTTCACATTTTTTGAAAAAAGAATTTATCAATCGTATTGATGAAATTGTGCCATTTAATAAGTTAGGAACAAATGAAATTTTTGAAATTATCAAAAAAACATTAAATGATTTATCTACTCGCTTGTTAAATCAAGATATTAATGTAAGTTTTGATAAAAATGTGTATAAGCATATTCAAGATTCTGCATATGATCCAGTTTTCGGTGCACGGCCAATTAAGCGTTTTATCCAAAAAGAAATTGAGAATTTAATTGCTAAAGCAATAGTTGATAATAAAGTAAAAAAAGAAAAAAAATATGTTGTGGAATTGAAAAGTGATAAAAAACTTACAATTCGTGAAATTAAATCAAATTAATAACAATAATGATTTGAAACGATTATTTTAATAAGTTTATATTGTAACCATATAAAATATGCAAAAATAAGAAATCTAACATTCGTGATTGATATGTTTATATAATTATTAAAAATGCATAAAATTAAATTATTAAAATCGATTTTAATTCCTACACTAGGAATCTCAACAATTAGTACAATTCCCGTTGTATCAATAAGTTGTAGTTGTGGATCAGAAAATCCAGAGATAATTCGTGTTACAAGTGTTTCATTAAATAAAACTTCTATAACTTTAGCTGTAGATGATAATGAAACTTTAACTGCAACTGTTTTGCCAGAAAATGCAACTAATAAAACAGTTACTTGAGGTTCAAGTGATACAAGTGTTGCCGCCGTTGATGCGAATGGAAAAATCACTGCTGTAGGATTAGGCAATGCAACCATTACTGTTACAACAAATGATGGTAATAAAACTGCAACTTGTGAAGTAAATGTAAACTCTCCATATGTAATCATTATTGCTAATGCGAACTCAGCTTTAGCTTTAAATAATAAAGATGCAAATATCCCTGATTTACAATATTCAACAGATGATGGAGCTAGTTGAATCACATATAGCGAAGAAATAAATATTGGTCAAGGCCAAACATTATACCTAAAAGGTAATAATCCTGATGGTTGGTCAAAATCAAATACAAATTATTCATATTTATCTATTACTGGTGATGTATCCATCTCTGGTAATGTTATGGGATTATTAGATAACGGTGCAAAAACAAGTGAAAAAGGAGATATCACTGATATTCCATGTGATTATTGTTTTTGTAAATTATTTGAAGGTTCAGCTGGAATAACAAGTGTTAGTGAAGATTTCTTACCTGCAATGACTTTAACAAATAAGTGTTATCAATATATGTTTTCTGGTTGTACTTCTTTAACTACTGCGCCTGAGTTGCCTGCAACATCTTTAGCTGATAGTTGTTATTGAGCTATGTTTAATTATTGTACCTCTTTAATTGAAGCACCTGAATTGCCTGCAACAACTTTAACACCATGTTGTTATGCTTATATGTTTGATGGTTGTACTTCTCTAACTGCTGGACCTGAGTTGCCTGCAACAACTTTGGCAAAAGACTGCTATAAAGTAATGTTTTTTGGTTGCACATCATTAACTACTGCGCCTGAGTTGCCTGCAACAACTTTGACAAATGGTTGTTATGCATATATGTTTTCTAGTTGTTCATCCTTGAATTCAATTTGAATTGACTATATAGGTAATTATGATTCTACATATTTTGATCATTGAGTAGATAATGTTTCTGGTCATGGCACATTCTATTATGATGGTGGCCAAACTGCACAGAATTTCCAATTACTTGCACTTTGAGTAACTACTGGACATAATTTTTTAGTTATTAATGCTAATACAAACTCAACACTAACATTAAACAATGGTGGCGAAAACAATCCAAATTTACAATATTCAACAGATCGTACTAATTGATCTGCATACAACACAACAATAGATATTCCTCAAGGTCTGAAAATTTACCTAAAAGGTAATAACCCTACTGGTTGATCACATTTACCTAAAAGGTAATAACCCTACTGGTTGATCACATTCAACTTTTTGTTTTTCAACCATATATATTTTAGGTAATATATCAATTTCTGGTAATGTTATGGCATTATTAGATAATGGAGCAAAGTCAGGAGAAGAAGGAGATATCACAGATATTCCATGTGATTATTGTTTTTATGATCTATTTAGAGACTCAACTGGAATAACAAGTGTTACTCATCGTTTCTTGCCTGCAACAAGTATGACATATCTTTGTTATAGTGAGATGTTTAGTAATTGCACTTCTTTAACTATTCCACCTGAGTTGCCTGCAACAACTTTATCAGAATTATGTTATAATGGTATGTTTCACAACTGTTCATCATTAACTACTGCGCCTGAGTTGCCTGCAACAACATTAGCAACAGCGTGTTATAGCAGTATGTTTGATGGTTGTTCATCATTAAATTCAATTAAAATTGGTTATACAGGTAATTACAATTGAGCTTTTTTTATGAATTGAGTAAATGATGTTGCCTCTTCAGGTACGTTTTACTATAATGGTGGCGATACTCTGACAAATTTTGGTTTCCTTTCAAGTTGAACAAAACAACCTTTTTAATTAAAACTATATAATTTATCTTATAAACAGTTTTTGTGTATCTAGTACTTATATATGTAATATTTAAAAACTATTCTTTTAAATTATTTTTAACAGCAAGATTATCAATACGTTTAACTAATGATTCAACTAAACTAAGAATTCGTTGGTTAAATTCTTGTTGCTCTTTTCAACGTTTGTCTTGATTAGACATAAACTTAACAACTTTTTGGTTAAATTCTCGTTGTTTATTTTCGAACTCAGTAAATCATTCAGGTTTAGTGGTCATTGTATCGTTTTGGTTATCATCTGGCATTTTTTGCCATGTTGTTATATATAATACCATACTTTTTTCTAAATGTTCTGGTATAGTAGCAATGTTACTGAAATCTTTAAAGTCACTTTCAGTAACTTTTATTTTCTTAGTATTTTTATTTATTTTCATAAATAATAAATATACCTCCCATATATTAAATTGGAAAATTTTGAGGGATTTTTCAAAAAATATTAAATTTTTGGAATAAATTTAGACGATAATAGATAAAAATATAAATTTATTAAAAACTAACGGTAAACTGATATTGTTTTTTTGATTAAATTTACAAAATACATAAAATCTTAATTGAAATTAATATTAATGCACCATATAGTTTATTATTTATAATTTAGTATAATTAGGATAATAGTATTTATGAATATAAATAGTTTATTCAAAAGAAATGAAGCCCAATTATTTGAGCTACAAAGATCATTTATTAAGTACTTAATTTACTACTTAATTTTGTTTTTTATTCCCATTGTAATTCCTGCAATTTTAACAAATATTCCATATGTTAATTACATTAACAAATACAATCAAATAATTATTGGTGTTATTGTTAATATGACATTAATTAGAATGGCAATTACCTCTAAGCATTATGTACCATTAATTATTGGTTGTGCTTTACCTTCATTATCAGCTTTACCATTTGGTTTAGTTGGAACAATTACTTTACCATTCATGTATTCATGTTTTATGATGCCTTTTATTTGATTAGGTAATTTAAGTTTGGTATTAATTTTTAAGATTTTATTTAGTAAGAGACAAATTAATTATGCATTAGTTTCAATAATTGCTTTAATAGTTAAAGTAATAATCATTTATGGATTCTTTTGCATCATTTCATATGCAAGCGGAATAATTCCAGTTGATTATCTTGGATTTGGTAATATGCAATTAGCCATGAGTTTATATCAAGTTATTACTTTAATTACCGCAGAATCATTAAATATTTATTTTGCAATTAAATTCAAAAAAATGAATAATTATGAGAGATTATAATCGTGAAGTATTAATGTCAGAACACAATGACGCATTAGTCAAAGAAGACAACAAATGTGTCACTTGTGGTTTGTGTAAAAAAATTTGTACTAATGATGTAACAGTTGCAAAAATGTTTGTAGTTGATCCAAACATTGAACCTATTTGTATTAATTGTGGTCAATGTGCTAACATTTGTCCAACAAATGCTATTCATGAGATTTATCAATACCTTGAAATCAAAAACTTATTAACAAATAAAAATAACAAGAAAATAATTATTTCTGTTGCTCCAGCTGTCCGAGTAGCATTAGGTGAAGCTTTAGGATTACCTGTTGGAGTTAATTTGGAATCAAGGATTCCAAATATCATTCGTAAGATGGGTGCTGATTATGCATTTGATATTACTTTTGGTGCTGATTTAACCATTATGGAAGAAGCTATCGAATTAGTTGAAAGAATCAAATCTAACCAAAGGTTGCCTCAATTTACTAGCTGTTGTCCTGCATGAGTTAAATATTGTGAAATTTTCTATCCACAATTATTAAATAATCTTTCTGAAGCAAAAAGTCCGATTGCAATGCAATCTTCGATAATTAAAACTTTTTTTGCAGATAAGATTAACACTAAACCAGAAGATATTGTTCATATTGTTGTTGCTCCGTGTACAGCTAAGAAATCAGAAGCAAATCGTAAAGAATTAAATGTATCTGCTAAAGACACCGATTATTTAATTACTACAAGAGAATTTGCTTTATTAATAAAAGAATTTAACATTGATGTTAATACTATTGAAGATAGTAAATTTGATTCTCCTATGCAATTAGGTTCAAGCTCTGGTGTTATTTTTGGTGTTTCCGGTGGAGTTTGTGAAGCTGGATTAAGAACTGCTTACTATTTTTTAACTGGTAAAGATTTACCAAAAGATAAACTAGTCTTTCAATCTATCAGAGGCATGAATGGTATTAAAGAAGCCACTATTGAAATTGATGGACAAATAATAGTAAGGGCAGCAGTATGTAATGGTATGAATAATGCAGTAGCATTAATTGACCGTGTAATTAAAAATGAAGTTCATTATGATTGAATTGAGGTAATGAACTGCACTGGTGGTTGTATTTATGGTGGTGGACAACCAAAGATTAAAATTCCTTTTATTGCAAATACTCGACAAAAACGAATGGATGCATTATACCAAGAAGATGAACGTATGGAGGTTCGTTTGTGTCATAGGAATCCTGAAATCATTGCTTTATATGAGCAATTTTTATCTAAACCAGGTTCACCAAAAGCAAAAGAAATCCTGCATACACATTATCAAGATAAATCATATTTAATTAAAGCTTATAATAAGGCTTAAAAAGAAAAAGACTAAGTGTTATGACTTAGTCTTTTTTATGGTGCACATGAAGGGACTTGAACCCCCACTCACGAAGAATTAGATCCTAAGTCTAACGCGTCTGCCAGTTCCGCCACATGTGCATTATTGATATTATACAAACTTGATAATTAAATTATCACTTAATTGGCTCACAATTATTCTTAATTAAATAATTATTAGCTTTTGAAAAAGGTTTAGAACCAAAAAAACTAACATGTGCACTTAATGGCGATGGATGTGAACTTGTTAATACAAGATTATTATCAAGATTGATTAATTGTTTTTTGCTTATAGCTTGATTGCCTCAAAGAATATAAACAACATGTTTTACATGCAGATTTAAATATTTAATTACAAAATCTGTAATCTTAGATCAATTTAAATATTTATGCGACATGGATTTGTTGGCTTCAACAGTAAGTGATTCGTTTAATAATAATACACCTTGTTTTGCTCAATCAGTAAGATTACCATTAGTTCTTTTAATGTTTAAATCACTTTGCAATTCTTTAAAAATATTAATTAATGATTTAGGTAATTTAACATTGTCATTAACACTAAATGCTAATCCATTAGCTTGGTTAGGTTTATAATATGGATCTTGACCAATAATTACTACTTTTGTATCTTTGATATTAAAAAAATTAAAACAAGCAAAAATATTTTGTTTATCTGGGTAAATAGTTTTAGTTTGATACAATGTATCAAGTTGATTTAATATGCAAATTAAATTATCCTTTATTTCTTGATCATTAAAAACTTTAGATCAATCAGTATTAATAACAACATTCATTATTATTTATGGTTAATATAAAAAGAACTTGAGTTAACAGGGTCTGAATCATTGAATTTAATTGTTGCACCAGTATCTTTATAACCGCCAAACATTCATCTAAAAATCATGTAAGGATCATTGATAAAAGCTTCATATGATGTACTGTATGTTGTTGTGTCAATTTTTGGAAGTTCAAATGAAGTCAAAGTTTTAATTATATTTATTCAATCTTTGTATAGTTTTGAATCCTCGGCAAAATCTAAAATCATATGATTATCATTTTCTTTGATACTATCGATTGGTGAATAATAATCAGCATTGAATGCAAAATATGCTGGGATTATAGCACCAAAGCCACTAAAGTATGGCATTTTTGTCCGATAATTAACTTCATTACCATTAGTGTCATAATATTTAAATGTAATATCCATTAAGCTATATTGTGCTAAAGCAATATAGTCACCTGGCTGAATTATATTGTTATTACATCAATTTTCAATAGTTGGATCAACATTCTTTGTGTCGAATTCCGGTGCTTTTCAATCTGCATAATCAATCTGTTGTGTATCATCACGAGCAACAAAATTTTGTGTAAATGAGACTGTGTCAATTCCTGTATAACCATCAACATGATTTGTGAAATTTTTTCATTGTTTGTTATCAGTAATAACTTTATTAATATTGTTAATTTTTGTTGATGGGATTAGTCAATCATTAATATTAATAGAATTTGAAGCATTTGTTGGATTATAGTAACCATTATCAACGCCAGATAAATGGATAATAGTTGGAATATTAGCTATACCAACGACATCAACAGGAGAACCCTCATGTTTTTTATCATCATTAGCATATGAATAAATACAATATGGTGACATTTCACTTGCAGGCTGTCATACATATTTTTTGTTTACAGTGTCATAAGTATATGTACCAGTAAAAGCAGTATTTGTTGGAATAAAATATGGCAATGATGCATTACGTTCATCATCAATATTAAATGGGTGATTAGTATTATTTCTTAAATCTTGAACATCTAACTTAATAAATGGTGTATTATTCTTATCATCATCAGCAATAGTTAATCCTGAATCAACTCCAGAATATTCTTGATTTCAATTTACACGATAAGGACCAAATTTATATTGTGAATCACCAGTTGACATTAAATTAGCAGTATCATAACAAAATTGAAAGAAATTATAATTGTCTTCACTTGATCTGTTGCCATGATTAAATCCGGCACTTGCATAGGAATGAGTGAATACATTGTCTAATAATTCATTAACTTGATTATCATTAGGTTGACTAATAATTTTGTTAACAAAATTATTCATGTAGTTAACCATAGTTAAAAAATTAAATGATACAGTATTAACAGCATTTGATGCAACATAATAAACTAAGTTTTGATAACTATTAAGCTTGCCATCTTTATTGATAAAACTTAGTTTTTTATCATCAGAAGTTATTCAATGTTTGTCATTGTATGTATTAATATCAATTTGATATGGATTATCAGCATAATTCTTAGCATCCGCAATTTGAAAATTTGAATAACCATTAAATGAATAAAACTTATTAATTGTTAATTTAAATGAGTTATCAAAAGCAGATGTATATAAATATCTACTTGGCAAATAATTTTGGATATTAGTTAATGATGAATCAATAGAAATATTATCTTTATCTCTTGCATATTGTAAATATGGATCTAATAAACTAAAGTAGGCTCCAGAATGATCATATCCATTTTGAAATGGATTATTTTGATCACCAGTTATAATTGGTGGACAATATTGAGAAATAGTTGAACAAGATGTTAAAGTAAGAATTGGGGCAATAGTAGTACAAATTAACACTCCTGAAATAACAAGTTTATTTTTAATATTTTTATTCATACTTACCTCCGAAACTATTTTCTACTTCTGAAAAATAACCATAGGCTTTAGTGAATCCTAAGGTTACACTACCTGTAGCACCGTTACGATGTTTTTCAATAATATACTCGATATCTTGTGAGCCTAATGGATTTTGCTGTATTTTTTTATTTTCAGTTTCATCATTGTCATTTGATTCCTCAACCTGATTTTTCTTGTAATATAAGAAAGAAACAATATCTGCATCTTGTTCAATGGCACCAGATTCACGAAGATCAGATAGTAATGGTCGAGGATTCGCACCATCAGCAGTTTTACCACGGTCTTCAATTTTACGAGATAATTGAGCTAAAGCCATAATTGGAGTTTCGATTTCTCTTGCAGTAATTTTTAACATTCTTGAAATGTTAGCAACTTCTTGTTGACGATTATTAACATTAGCTCGCTCACTGATTCCTTTTAATAATTGTAAGTAGTCAACAACTACCAATTTAATATCATAGTTAGCTTTAATTTGTCTTAATTTTGCTTGAATATCAAGAATTGATAAATTACTTGTATCATCAATAAAGATTGGTAAATTATGAATTTCACTTATATAGTTTTCTATTGATAATAATGCCGGACCAACTAAATCACCACGTTTAATTTTTGTAATATTAACTTTTGATTCACAAGCTAGCATTCTTTCTATAACTTGTTTTTTGCTCATCTCAATTGAGAATAAAACAACAGCTCCTGGTTTTTTATTTACGTCTTGTTTTTGTGATTTAATATCTTTTGCAGCATTAAGAACAAAATTTAATGCTAAAGCTGTTTTGCCTGTTCCAGGACGAGCAGCTAAAATAATCAAATCACCTTTTTGAAACCCATCAGTAATTCTATCAATATTTTTAAAACCACTACTAATTCCAGTTAACTTAGTATGATCAGAATTGATCATGTTTGTTAATGAAATCTTGTAATCATTAATAATGTCGCTTATTGGTTCAACATTATCAACTTTTTTGGAATTAACAATTGCTGAGAACTTGGTTAATCATTCAAATGATTGATCTTTAAATCTTGTAAAATCTGCAGGTTCATTAATTAATCAACCAGCAAAATCATTTAATTGACTTTTAATTGAAAACTCTTTAACAAGATCAATATAAGAACTCAAATTTATTGATGTGGTGTATGCATATGATAGTTCACATACATATGAATTAATGTCATCAATCATTGATGACAATTCTTGATTTTTTGAAAGATATTCAATTACGGTATCGTTATTTACTGGTTTTGATTGATGATGGATATCGCTAATTGCTTGATACACACAACGAAGTTTTTGATCAAAGAAGTCTCTAATTGTAAGTTTAGCCAATACATCATCAATAACATTTGAATCATTTAACATACATGAGATGATATAACGTTCAAACTTTGTTTGTGATTTAAGATTACTTTGCTTTGATTTATTTGAATCCATAATTACCTTTAAAATTAATCAGTAACAATAATGTGTAATTTAGCTTTGATATTTTTATAAATTTCTAATGCAATGTGAACATTACCAACTTTTAATGGTTGAAAATCATCAGCAAACATGTATTTTGTGATATCAATGTTTTCTTTTTTCAAATCATCAATTATTTGCTTTTGGGAAATTGACCCAAAAATTTTACCATTATTAGATTTTAATTGGTAATGCAATGTTACCTTTTCAATCTTATTTTTTAATTCATTAGCTTTAGCAACATTGAATGCTTCATCTTTAGCAATTTTAGCTAAATCTTTTTGTAAATGATCTTTAGCTGCATCAGTCGCAATAACAGCTAGTTGCTTCTTTGATAAAAAATTGAAAAAATAACCATCGCTAACTTCAACAACTTGGTTTTTCTTACCAATATTTTTAACATCTTGAAGCAAAATAACTTTCATGCTATTCCTTTACAAATGGCATTAAAGCAACGATACGCGCACGTTTAATAGCGTTAGTTACCATCTTTTGGTGTTTTGCACATAAACCGGTAATTCTCCTTGGAAGAATACGTCCATTATTTGCAATAAAACCATTTAATAGTTCAACGTCTTTATAATCAACATGGTTAATACCTTTAGCACAAAGCACACATGATTTTTTAAAATGTTTATTTATTTTTCGATTAAATTGTGATTTACCACTTTTATTTGTATTTTTAGCTGGCATATTTAATTCCTTTCTATTTTGTTTGTTTATCTAATTCATCAAATCACTCAAGATCATCATTTTCATCATATTTAGGTGATACAACTTTTTGTTCTGATGGTTCTAAATTATTAATTGAAGATTCAGGAAAGATTTCTGATACACTTGGTGTGTCATTAACTTCAGATTCAGCTTTAGGACCTAAAGCATTAATATTCTCAACAATCACTTCTGTAGCATATACTGTCTGGTTAGTTTGTTTAGAAATATAACTTCTTCGAGAAATTCTACCCTCAATACTTACTAGACTACCTTTTTTTAAATAACTTTGAACAAAGTTAGCTTGATTGCTTCATGCAACACAAGGAACAAATGTTGTAGAATTTTGAGCATTAGTTCTTGCGTATGAAGTATTGCATGCAACAGTAAAGTTTGATACTTGCATGTTGCTTGCAGTAGTTCTTGCAGTAGGATCTGAAGCAATTCTACCAACTAATAAAACTTTATTCATTAGTTTTTACCTCAGCATTTTGATTTTCAATTGTAGTTTTAACTTCAGTTGCAGCTTCTTTCATTAAAGCTTTATGTTCCATTTTTTTCTTGTAGAAAGTAGCTTGTTTCTTAGCTCTTTTTACTTTTTTAGGATTTGCTAGTGCTCGTGCGCCGTAATCTTTATCAAGGTTAATAATTAAGAATCTAATTACATCATTGTTAAGTTTTGCTAAACGGTCAAACTCTGAGATTTCAGATGGAATCTTAGTTGAAAAGTTTAGTTGAAAATATCAACCTTTTTCAAAACCATTAATCTTGTAAGCAAGATCCTTTTGACCTAATTCTGTTAACTTAAAGTCTTTATTCTTATTAACAACTTTGATTAAATCTTTAATTGTATTTTTGGCTTCTTTTTCGCCTAAGTCGCCTTTAACGACTAATAATATTTCATAATTTGACATAGTGTCTCCTTCACGGTTTTAAAAGTTTAATCAATAGATTAAACAAAGAAATACACCTATGCTAATGCATAAATGTAATAATATTATATATATTTAGTCAAAAAAACAATATCACTGTTTCGTTGTTCACTTTCTAATTAATTTAGATTTTTTTATTATTGTCCTAAATTTTAATAAAATTTAATATTTTTTGAAAATCCTTCAAATTTTTCCAATTAAATATATAGAGGTCTATTTTTAATTGTGAAAACAAATAAAAATACTAGAAAAATAAAAGTTACTGAAAATGATTTCAAAGATTTCAGCAGCATTGCTACTATACCGGAACATTTAGAAAAAGTGTGTTATTACATATAACAACATGGCAAAAAATGCCGGATGATAACCAAAACGATGCAATGACTACTAAACCTGAATGATTTAATGAATTCGAAAATAAACAAGAACAACGTTGAAAAGAACAACAAGAATTTAATCAACAAATTCTTAGTCTGATAAGTTAATTATACACGTTTACTAATCAATATAAAATATTTTTTTAATAGCTTTAAATTGTTGAGGCTTTTTTGAAGAAATCTTAATACATTTTAAAATACGATTAGATATTTCTTTTTTGTCAATTGATTTTGAACTATAACATGTCACTAAATTTTCATCTTTTTTAACTTTGTCACCTCATTTGTAGTGTCAAATCATACCAGCGTGGAAATCAACAGGATCTGTTTTTAAAACTCTTCCAGCACCTAAATATACACTTACCATGCCAACTGCATCATTAGATGTGAAACTTAAATATCCATTAGTTGGTGCTTTAAATTCAAATTTATATTTTGGTTTAAAATATGTTTTATTTTTTAAGACTTTAATATCAGCACCTTGAATGCTTAATCATTCGTAAAATTTATTCAAAGCAGTTTTAGAATTGACAATTTTTTCTACCTTACTGTATGCAGTTTTGTATGATAAAGTTTTATCATTGGCCATGAAAATAATAGCCGCTGATTCATATATAAGTTCTTTTAAATCTTTAGCGCATTTTTTATCACCATCTAAAAAGTTCTGTGATTCTAAAACTTCTAATGCATTACCAACATTTCTTCCAAGTGGTTGCTCCATGCTTGTAACAAAAATAGTTAATACCCGATTCATTTTTTTAGCAATTGCTATCAGGTATCTAATAAGTTCTTTAGCTTCCGAATAATTTTTGCAGAAGGCACCTGAACCATATTTAACATCTAAAAAAACATGTGTTCCTAAAATAGAAAACTTCTTTGATAAAATTGAACTTGCAATTAATCCATAATTTTTAACTGTTCCAGTTACATCTCTTAATGCATATAAAGTTTTATCAGCAGGAACTAAATCATTAGTTTGTCCAGCAATAAAAATCTTGTGTCTTTTTAACTGATCAAGCATTTGTTGTTTAGTTAAATTAACATTTACACCTACTGATTCAAGCTTATCAATTGTACCTCCAGTAAAACCTAAACCTCGTCCAGATAGTTTAGCTACAGGAATACCTGCTGCAGCAACAATTGGTAATAAAGTTAAACTAACCTTGTCACCAACACCCCCTGTAGAATGCTTATCGATAATATTTTGACCAACTTTTGTTAAATCAATGTGAATTGAGTGAGCTCACATCGCTTTAGTCAAATAATAAGCTTCATTGATAGACAAACCACGGATATAAACGGCGGTTAATCAAGAAGTAATTAAATAATCAGGAATAGTTTTATCAACTATTCCTTTAACTATATAATCGATTTCTTTTTCTGTTAATCGTTTACAATCGATTTTTTTATGAATAATGTCAACAATTTGCATATTTGTTTAATAATATTATGGCAGGGGTGGCAGGACTCGAACCCACAACAGTCGGTTTTGAAGACCGAAGTTCTACCATTGAACTACACCCCTTAATATTTTTTACTTTTTGTTTATAGCTTCTTCAATAGCAACAACAAGTTTATCTAATGTTTGAATTTTACCTAATGTTTCATCTGAAATATAAATCTTTAATTCATTTTCAAGTTTAACAATAAGACCAATAACAGCTAATGAATCTAAACCTAGTTCTTTTAAACTTTTATCTTTATTAGCAATAGATAAATCAACATTTAATTTTTGCTCTTTAGCAATTTTTTTAATTTTTTCAAGTATTTCCTTGTTCATGATGCTTATAATTATATATTTAATAATTACCAACAGTTAACATAATGTCAATTTAATTTGATCATAATAATGATAGTTATTGTTAGGCAATTGTCATACAACATCTAAAAATAAACCAGTGTCATCGTTAAATAATTGATAGTGAAATTCAAACTCGAAATTGTCGGCATTTATTTCAAATTTGCTTATTGATTTAAACATATTTCGAAACTTATATTTAAAAAAATTTTTTAGTTTTGATTCTTCTATATAACGAATATACTTACCATTTTCAAATTTAGCATTAATAATTTGGTGTAAATCATTATTTGTTAATAATCACTTTCGTAATTGAAAATGTTCATAGTTTTTGCCTCTATTTAACGGTCTGTCATAATCAATAGTATCAATGTCTTTATTATTAATGATTAAGTTGGCTACTAATAAAGTTATAGAGCTTATTAACAAAACAGAAATTGAACATGCAGTGAAAAACATTAATCTCTTATCTTTATTCATTTGCTTATATGTTATACTGCTGAAAATTATCTATATTATTTATCCAATATTCTTCACATTTAAAATATTCATCTATAGATGAATTAACAAAATTAAAAGGCTTAGTTAACTTAATTACTGCATATTTTCTGCTTGTTAAGATTTGAATAGTTAATGTGTAATATCCAATAGCAGCAACAGGAATATAAAACCCGTTTTGATAACCGGGAATGTTAATAACTTCTTTCTTAGATTCATCATAGCTTGTAGCATAAGGATAAGATAAATTAAAGACATTTTTACAATATTGTGGATCATCTATAGTAACTGATAAAGTTTTTATTGGACTATTATCAATTGAATAGTTAAAACTAATGTTATAACCAACTACCGTGAAAAAATCATCAATTTGTAATGAACATAAAGAACTAATAGGGTTAGCACAATCAATGGTTTCTTCATTTAAAATATATTCAACATTTGAATAATGTGTTATATATCAATTGTTATTTTCTATATGGAATTGATCAGCAATTTTTAATTTTTGATTTTCATCTCCATTATAAAAGTTGGTATATTGGATAAAATTATTTAAATAAAGTGAATTAAATTCTGACATAAAAGTATCAATTTCATATGGATTATTTTCAAGATTTGCTGAGTTAATAGCTTCTTCATTAACTTTAAAAAACGTGCTAAAATTAAAAGGATAGTTAATAAATTTATTATTAAAAAAATCAGAAGAAGATGTATCTATAACAAATTTCGCTTTATAAAGATTACATGTTGTTTTATCAATTACAAAGTCTGGAAATTTTGCAGTTTGTGAAACAAATATCGTTATATCTGATATTTGTGCAAATGGTGTATTATAATTGATTAAAAAACTATTAGGTGGTAAATACAAATTATGATTAATGTAGAAGTTTAAATCAAACTCTCATTTATTTTCATAAATTGTAATGTCCCCATCACAACCTGACAAGTAGACATATTGATTATTATTTACAGGGTTATGATTTATTTTTTTCAAATAATATGGTGAACTATAAATGGTCATAAATATCTTCGTAGTAATCAAAGAAATTTAAAACTGCCTTTTTTCGATGATCATAATAACAACTACGACTATAACCTAATGCAGTTCAATCACATCTTAAAATATAAAGTTTACGAATAATTTCGGCATTATCTGTATCCATTACTTCAAGTATTTTATTGACATAATTTAAATATAAACGATATTGCTTCAAATCTTTTTTATTGTTATTAGTTAAATTCTGATTTTTAAGTCTAAATGAGTAAATACAATATTTTGACATTAAAAGACTTAGTTTTTCTTTTAAATAATTGAAATTTTTATAATCTTTTTTCATATTGTTCCTCCAATTTTGAGTATATTGAAAATTTGATGAAAAAATTACGACCAAATTTAAAATTTTAATTTTACAAAATTTGTAAATTTGGGATTTTTAAAAATTGGAGAGAAATTATATTAATCTCTCCACTATATTAAAATTGGAAAATTTTTTACTATTTTGAAATTTTTTGAATTTTTTCTACTTGATCTAACTTTTCTCAAGGCTTAGAACATGTAATTTCAGCGAAATGGCCATACAATGTATAGTTTGAGTATGGTAAGTTTGGCATATCAAATTTTTTGATCATATATGATAAGTTTAAGTTGAATACTTTATTAATGATTTCATAAACTTTATCCATTGATATTTTATTGGTATTAAAACAATCAACATTAATTGATTCAGGATATTCTGAACCAATGTTGTAACACATTTGTACTTCCATAATATCAGCAATTCCAGCTGCTACCATATTTTTAGCAATATATCTTGCAATGTATGCGCCAGTACGATCAACTTTAGTGTAATCTTTGCCACTAAATGCACCACCGCCATGGTGAGCAATAGTTCCATATGTATCAACCATTAATTTTCTTCCAGTTAATCCTGTATCACCGAATGGTCCACCTAAAACAAAGGTACCACCATTATTAATATTAAAAGTAAAATCATCATTTAAGTCATATGATTTAACGATTGGTAAAACTACTAATTTTTTTACATCAGTAAATAATTTTTTTAAGTTGGCATCTTTTTTGTGTTGTAGAGAAATAATTATTGAATCAATACCAACTGGTTTATGATGTTCATTATAAAAACATGTAACTTGACATTTTGAATCATAATTTGCACCAAGTAATTTGTTTTGTTTAGTTAATGTGTTAACTTTATACATAATCTTACTTGCAATAATGTAAGGTAAAGGTAAATATTCTTTAGTTTCATTAGTTGCATAACCATATACAATACCGATATCACCAGCACCAAAACTATTTCTTTTATTTACATGTTGTGAAATTTCAGCTGATTGTTTATTAATGTTTGATAAGATTGTAAAATCACTCTCACTATATCCTAATGGCAATAAAACATCCCATGCAGTTTTTACTGCGTCAACATATGCTTTAGTAGCAATTTCACCACCGATAACAATTAAATGGTTACTTGCAAATACTTCACAAGCTACCCGACTATTTTTATCTATTTGTAAACATGCAGTTAAAATTCGATCAGAAATTTGGTCACAGATTTTATCAGGGTGACCAACACCTACAGATTCACATGTAATTAAAGACAAATGTTCATTTTTACTAATATTATTTTTTGCCATATACTATAAGTATAAATATTAAGTAACATTTATGAAAATTTTATGTTGCGAAATAGATATATAATATAACATGTTAATATAATGTGAAAAGGAGAAAAAATGAGTAAATTATCACGTTGAATTATCTTATCTATTTCAGTTGCACTTCTAGTTTGTGTCACATTCTTAACTTGTGTAATGTTTGATGCATTTAGTGATGTTGCAACAGAAGAAAATGTAAATGCTGAAATTGCATTTACAGTAGTTTCATCTGTAATGTTTGCTTGCGAAATTATCGGAACTTTTTTGATTTGAAGAAGTAAAAAAATTCCAGATATTACTGTTGACAAACCAAGTAAATAAAAATAAACAATTAATAAAAATTTCAACTTATATTCATAAATCTTCATATGTTTCTGCATATGAAGATTTTATTTTTCTAAGTGCTTCAATTAACTTTTATATATAATACATACGTTGTATTCCCTAGAATGAGTATACAACCGTTTTATCTGGGTTAATAAATTTAGATCCCTAATACCTAATGATAAACGAGTCTGATTTTTTCTATAAGGAGTAAAATATGTTTGCAATTATTGAAGTTGGTGGTAAGCAATATAAAGTTGCTGAAAACGACGAAATATATGTTGAAAAATTAACCAATAAAGTTGGTGAAAAAGTAAAACTTGATAAAGTTTTAATGATTGATGATAAGATTGGAACTCCATATCTTAAAAATGCCTATGTTGAATGTGAAGTACTAAAACAAGGTAAACAACCTAAAGTTACAATTATCCATCATATTAGTCAAAAACATCACACAAGGAAATATGGCCATCGTCAACCATATACTAAATTGGTTGTTAAAGCAATTAAAGCATAAAAATGATAAAAGTTACTTGACATAAAAATAGCTTAGCAATACAAGGTCATGCTAATTGTAAAACCAAAGGAAAAGATTTAGTTTGTTGTGCAGCAAGTGCAATAATCCAAACTGCAACAGCTTGATTTAATAAAGATGACATTGAAATCATTGATGATGAACAAATTCCAATATTCATAATTAAATTGATTAAAAAAACTAAACTAAATCAAAAATATCTTGAATTAATCTATAGACAATTAGCTTGTTTAGCTAAACACAATAAAAAATATATGTCATGTAAAAAACAAAATAATGAAAGGTAATATTATGAAATTCAATATTAATAAAATCAATTTACAATTATTTGCAAGTAAAAAAGGTGTAGGTTCAACTAAGAACGGTAGAGACTCACAACCTAAATTTTTAGGTGCTAAGATTGGTGATGGTCAATTTGCAAAAGCTGGTCAAATTATTTATCGACAAAGAGGTAATCGCATTTATCCAGGAGCTAATGTAGCCCAAGGCCGTGACCATACATTATTTGCAAAAGTTTCTGGTATTGTTAAATATTCAACTTTTAAAGGTGATAAGAAAAAAGTTGAGATTGTAGTAAATAGCAAATAACAATTTAAACTTTAATGTAATTTATAAAAATATCAAATAATCCAACAAAACATATAAAACAACTATAATACCTATTTCACAAATTGGTATTAAAATATCAGCATTTGGGTTTTTATATTTCTTATTAATATAAAAGAAGAAAATAAAAGATGTCTATATGAAAATACACCTTTAAATCTAATGTCATTGTTAAATGTTCTATCAATTAATTTGATATGTTTCATTCAAAAAAATTATTTTTTTAATAAAGCAAACATATTCTTTTTATATGATTCAACACCTGGTTGATCAAACGGATTTACTTTTAATAAGTAGGCACTCATCATAGCAGCATGTGCTAATCATATAAATAAATATCCATAATGATACTCATCACTTTTTGAAAGTGTAATAACTAGGTTATTAACTTTTCCAATTTCACTATGAGCAGTAATTGTACCTTCAAAAGCCTGTTTATTAATAAAGTCTAAATTTCTTTGATTTAAATATTTTAATCCATCATTATTGTCTTCAATATTTAAACGAATGTCATCTTTTGGTTTTTCTACAAATAATGTTGTTTCAAAGAAGCTTCTTGTACCTTGTTGTAAATATTGACCCAATGCATGTAAATCAGTTGTAAATAAACTATATGTAGGGTACAAAGCTCGATTTTGCTTACCTTCACTTTCACCAAATAATTGTTGTCATTGACATGCAATCATTGTTAATGTTGGATCATAAACAATGAAGTTTTCGACTTGAATTTTCTTAATAGTGTAGAAATAGTGGCGATATGTTGCATATAAAAATGCAGAATTAGTTCGTAAATTAAAATCGCTTAAGTCTTCTATTGCTTGCATTGCTCCCTTAAATATTTTTGTATGATCAATGCCCGCTAAAATCATAGGAAAAATACCAACAGCTGTTAATGTTGAATATCTACCACCAATATTATTAGGAATAGGAAACATAGTATAACCTTTAGCTTGGGCAAAGTTATGTAATGTCCCTTTTTCTTGGTCGGTAATAGCTACAATAAACTTTGCTGCCTTTTCACGTCCAATATTACTTTCTAATAATTTTCTAAAGATTCTAAAACCAATTGCTGGTTCAAGAGTAGTACCTGATTTAGAAATTACAACTATACCAAACTTTTGTTTATCTAACTCTTTAATTTTAGCTGTAATAAAGTTAGGATGAATGTTGTGAATAAAATGTATTTTCATTTTAGTGTTGTCACCTAAAATCATATCAATAGCAGCTTTAATACCAATGTATGAACCACCAATACCAATAACTACAACATTTTTAATTTTATGTGTTTCTCATTCTTTGGCTTTCTTAACCATTACGGTAATTAATTTTTGATTAACTACTTCTGTTGGCTTAAGTCATCCAGTCATCTCGCAACCTAATGCGGTCTTGTCAGCAATTTTTTTGTAAATACCTGAAACAATTTTTTGGTATTTTTTGATCATATTATTTTTTGATATTTTTTGGTTTAAATAACTTGTGTCAAAATCTAACATATTTTTACCTATTATTTTCAAATATGAATTATATACATTTTATTTAAATATGCAATAATTATTTTCAACGATTATCAAGCTGCATAATGTAATTATTCAATATTGGATTAATAATTAAAACAATTGAACAAAAAAATAGTGATTCAATAGGAACTTTTATTGTCTGAACTATAACTCGAGGAACAAAATAAATTAATAATCCATATTTCATATAATTTGCAGGATATTCACCATTTAAATATTTCAAATATTCAATTGATGCAATAGGTCCTAATAAAAATGAAAACAATACAATAATAATAGAAATCAGTGTAATTGCATACAAAAATAATAAATACCGCTTATCATTCTTATTCATTTTTTTCAAATAAATTCACATAAAGCATTCGATCGCAATAAAATAAACTATTGACAAAGAAATAGAAATATATTTATATGAATTGTAATAATCAAGAACATTACCATTTACTCAAAGCAATATTCCTAATAAACTAGATGTTGTAAAACAAAATAAAATAATTTGTGCTATAAAAAAATCATAAATATTTTCTTTATTATCTTGGCTTCTTATTTCATAGATTGATCTAGCAAGTCCTGAAGTTAAACCAACAATAGGCTCTTGAATTGCATACATTCAATATCATAAATATGTTGGTGATATTAAATAACAAACACTATCTGTGATAAACCCAAACACCAAACCATGAACTGGCCCATAAATTCAACCCATAATCATTACTGGTACTCATGAAAATGAAATAACTATATTTGCACCAGGAATAGGAACACTAATAAAATTTAGAATAATTCTTAATGCTAATAAAACAGCAATAATAATTAGTAATTTTGTAGATTTAAAAACACGATATGGATGTAAAGGAAATAAAAACTTTATAAATCTTTTAGATTTTATATTCATATTAATTCTTTAATTCCGTAGAAGTTGGTTTATCAGGAGTTAAATCAATCGGTTTGTCAGTTGGAGAATTTGCTTCATTAATAACTCTATTTATTTCATCATATAGAAGTTTCTTAATCTTATTTTCATCTTGTTGTGGTTTTTTGGCAATCAAAATAATACCTGTTATTGATAATAATAAACTTAGAGTTAACATTAAACCGATAGCAGCAGACATCAAAATAACACAAACCTTGGTTAAATCATCATATTCAGCACCATAAACACTAATATATTGGAATATTGTTTTTGCACCACCACCAATTACTGGTCACATCATATATATTGAGAAAAGTACACTAAATCCTGATGCAAAACCAATATATGTTGGAATTACAGAATATATACCATTTTCAGATGGTTTAGTTTTATTTCTCTTAGCAAGAATATAAGGATATATATTAGTAATGCCAAAATATGAAAAAATAAAACTAAAAATTATTAAAAATATAGGGTTTCAATAACCAAACAAAATATTTTGACCACTAGCAGAAACAATACCTGTTGGCCTATTAGCAATCATAAATCATACTATTGCTAAGAAAAATAATGCAAAAGTAAATGATAACATTAAAGAACAGTAAACTATTTTTAATATTTTTATAATTTTCGGTTTTGATTTGTAAATAAAAATTTCATCATTCTTAAGTTTTTTACGGATACGTTCTTGAGCTTCTCTTAAAACAAAAGGATTAATGTTTTGATAATTGTCCTGAAAAGTAGTTTGCCAATCTTCACTTCTATTATCATTAGCACCTAATGGTTCTTTTGCTTCAATTTTAACATCTTGAAATTTTTTAGGATCAGTTATTGCAGCATCAATGTCGAATTGAAGAATATTTTTAACATAAACTTTTAAATAATTTGCATAATCAACCATTTCATCTTCATTCTTAATGGTCAATTCATCTTTTAAATCTAACTTATTAGGCAAACAAATGCCATTATACTTATCAACTAAATCATGTAATTGATTTTTATCTTTTTTCTTACTACTTAAAAAATGATTTAAGATTAATAATTCAGTCTTAATTATTTTTTGAAAATTCTTATCAGTTTTTAAGAAACTAACACATTGTTTGTTATTTAACAAAAATGTTAAATATTTAATTAGTTGTTCTTCAATATTTGGCGTTTCAGGTTTTTTAGATTTCATTATTAATTCTCCATGATTAGCATCTTAATAGCTACATCACCTATAAGTAAATTATTTTTTATATTATAGTCTAATAATAATAATGACTTTAACAACTTTTCAATCTTTGATAATGATGTATTATTTAAAATTTTTAAATTCATCATGATTAAATAAGAGTTAATGCCTAAAACTTCTTGCACATGATAAATATTTTTATATTTCATTAAATACATTTTTTGCAACTTAAGATTAAATAATTGTGTAGCCATAACTTGGATACAAGTAATGGGTTGAGTCTTTCTTTTCATTAGATTGTCAAACAAATCCAATGCTTTAGATTTTTCGTTCAATAAAATGAAATTAATTAAATCAAAAACACTATTATTTGTATTTTGTGTTATCAAATTGTTGATAGAATTAGTATCAAACTCATTATCTAAAGAATAATTTGAAGCTTTAATTACCTCATTAATAATTAAATATGGATCATTTGATAAAGCATCAATAAAACTAGTTTTTGTGGTTTCACAATCAAAATTTATTGGATATGTTTTTAATAAGTTATTGATTAGTTTAATTTTATCTTTATCATTTAACTTACTTGCCTTAATAAATTCCACTTTCTTATTGTTTTGCAATAATGGATTAAAAGAATTTAAATTTCTAGCAGCAAGAATACAAATAATTTCATCTTTAACACCTAGCAAATTTTGAATAAAATCAGTTACTTTTTTAGTTTTATTTGTTAAAAAATTTGCGTGATTAATTAAATAATTAAATTTTGAATCATCATCTAATAAACTAATTTGATTTACAGAAGACAAAATTTGATCGTAATTTTCATTAAAATCAAATTTTTGTTTAAATTTTAGATTATTAGTAAATAAACACGCATATGATTTAGCTACATCATATGAGGATCCGTAAATTATTTTCATACAGTGTTAGATTATTTAATGATTAATGAAATAGCGGTAGGAAAAGGAGTAAATTTAGCGTTTAGAACAATTACATAGCTGCCTAAAGGAATAGCAACAATAACAAATAATAGTCCTAATATCAAACAAATCCATAAAAAGAAGTGAAATTGACGAGAACGATAAACACCATTAATACCAACCATTACTGTAACTAATAAATAAAATAGTGGTAAAATTACAATTCCAATTGCTAAACCAGTAAATACATTATTACATAATGCAATAGCTTTAAAACTATCTAAATTTCACATACCTTGAGTTGTTGCTGCTTGTTCAATACATACAAATGCTAAAAATAGAATTGCAACAGCAAGAATTATTCCAATAATGGTCCCTGCAATTCCTCAAATAATATGCATAGTATGATCATTTCTTAATCATGTATCTAGCTTAATTGAAAAAGCATTTTTCGCATGCTTAAAAGCACGTCTTTTTTTAGTTTTTTTAAATTTTTCAAAGTCAACCTTTTTATCTTCTTCACGAATTGAACCTAACTTATTAGAAGATTTTTCAATTAATATTTCATTATCAATTTGTGAAATTGGATCCTTACTTGGATCGAAATCATTATCAAAACTACCAACGTTTTTATTAACATTGATTGATTCATTATGAACTGATTCATTGTTGACTTTAATATCAAGTGAACTGCTTTTTTCTTGTGCTTGGTTTTTTTCGTTTTTATTATCTGCCATAATAATGTATCTTATTTTAATTTTACTTATATATAAACGTTTTTCAATATTATTTATAAAATTATATATATAAATCAGCAGATGGATTGACTTCGTGAATTCTTTGGTTTCGGTGGATATAAAAGAGAGCCAGAAGGTTACTTATCTTGGCAACATTTACTTTTTGTATCTTCATTGATGGTAATAATGATTAGTTTGGCCATTGTTCTTGGACTTAAGCAACGAAAAAAAGATCTAAAAAAGAAAAATAAAGTTTTGATTTGATCAGCTATTTTAATTGATTCTTTTGAAATATTTAAATGAATTATTTTTTGTACAAGAGAAAATAGTGCAAGACCAATGCTGATTATGCTACCTCTATTTATGTGTAGCATTCAATTAATTACCATTCCACTTGCCGCATTTACAAAAGGTAGAATCAAAGAAGCATCTTTAGATTTTGTGTTTATTTTTGGCGCATTAGGAGCAGTTCTAGGAACTTATTTTGCAGGCAACAATTATGCAAGTTATCCCGTTATTTCATTTGATAATGTTAATTCTGGTATTACTCATGCAATATCTGGTTTTGCAGCACTATATATTGGAATAGCGGGTTTAACTAGCATGAAAGTTAAAAATATTTGAATTTCTTTCATCATTATTCTAACTTTTTGTGTGTTTGCTTATATTGCAGATATATTCATTCCATATAACTACATGTTTTTAATTAATGGTGACGGTACACCTTATGATTTAATTTACAACTTAGTTCATGGTAACAAAATTGCTTATCCAATCTGTGTTGTCTTACTTTTCTTAATATATGTCTCGTTGTTTTATCTAGTATTCTTTAGTATTCGTAAGGCAAAGAATAAAAAGAATATTAAAAATCAACAAAAACAAATAAAAACATAACCTATAGGTTATGTTTATTTTTTATTAATTTTATCTAATAATTCTTCAATTTTAAGACTATTATCGATAGTTGCATCTTTATAAAAAGTAATTTGTGGTGCTTTGTAAAGATTTGTTTTATTAGCTACTGCTGTACGGAACACACCTTTGGCATTGTTAAGTCGATTAACAACGCTTTCAATCTTACTACGATCTCAATAGTCAACATAAACATCTAGAAAAGAATTATCTCCACTTAGTCTTACATATGTAAAAGACACATTTTTTAGTTTATCATCAATGATTTCACACTTTAAAGTGTTATTCAAAATATTTAGCATTAATGATTCTTTTTGGAGATGTTTATACTTAGATTTACCACTAAATGCCATAATTATTTCTTTTGGATAGTTCGATAAGTTTGAATAATGTCACCAATACGAATATCATTTTGATTTTCAAGAGTTATTCCACATTCTTTACCAGCTGAACAACTATTGATATCATCTTTTTGATGACGCATTGAAGCAATTTTAGTCTTATAAACAACAACACCATCACGTAATAAACGAGCATTGTCATTTCGATGCATTTCACCAGAAGTTACCACACATCCACCAATTACACCAATCTTAGTGTGTTTTCAAATATTTTTAATTTCAGCTTCACCAGTATCTTCATCTACATAAACTGGGTCAAGTTTACCTTTCATAATATTTTCAATTTCTTCAGCTAGATGATAAATAACATCAAAAAAGAAAATTTGTACTTTTTGGTTATTAGCTAAATCTTTGATAGATTTAATAGGTTTAACATTAAAACCTATAATGATACCATTACTTGCTTTTGCAAGTTCAACATCAGATTTAGTAATACCACCTGTTGCAGCTCTTAAAATTACAAGTGAAACACCTTCAACATGAGTTTTAGTTAAAACGTTTTTAATAGCTTCAAGTGAACCGTGAACATCAGTTTTTAAAATAATAACTAATTTCTTAGTATTGAATTTTGTATCTTTAGTTAAAATGTCATGTTCAGCATTTTGTAATTGAATTTGATGCAAACGAATCTTCTCTGCAATTTCTTTAATATCTTTCTCATTATTACTAATTGCAAAATGGTCTCCTGCTGAAGGCACATTATTTAAACCAGTAATTTTTACGGGTTGAGATGGTTTAGCAATTTGAACTTCTTTACCGTTTTCATCAAACATTGCTCGAATACGTCCATAACTACTGCCGGCAATCATCATATCACCTTTAACAACACTTCCATTTTTAACAATTATTGTAGCCACAGGACCTAAACCTTTATCCAAACTAGATTCAATAACAACACCTATACCTAAACGATTTGGATTAGCTTTTAATTCTTGGATTTCACTTGTAGCAATAATTGCTCCAAGTAATTTATCAATATTCTTACCCGTTAGAGCGCTACCCATAATTGTAATAGTTTGTCCGCCTCATTCTTCACAAGTTAAATCATATTCAGATAATTGTGTTAATACATTGTCAGGTTTAACATTAGGTTTGTCACATTTATTAACAAAAACAATAATTGGTGCATTAGCAGCTCGTGCATGATCAATAGCTTCAATTGTTTGAGGTTTAATACCATCATCAGCAGCTACTACTAAAACAACAATATCAGTAACATTAGCTCCACGTGCACGCATTTCCGTAAATGCTGCATGTCCTGGAGTGTCAATAAAAGTAATCTTATCATTTTTATAAGCAATTTGGTAAGCACCGATTGATTGGGTAATACCGCCAGCTTCTCCTTTTGCTACACTAGTTTTACGAATATAGTCTAATAATGTTGTTTTACCGTGGTCTACGTGGCCCATTACAGTAACAATAGGCGGTCGAGATACTAATGATTTTTCATCATCTTTAATATTTAAATTTGTTAATACATTAGTTTCATCAACTTCAGTTCTTTTTTCAAAATCAAAGTTATATTCTAAACATAACTCACCTATTTCATTTTCATCTAATACTGTGTTAATGTTTTTCATTTTTCCTTTTAGGAAAAAATATTTAATAATTTCAGATGATGTTTTATTCAATTTTGATGCAATTTGTTCGATTGTTAGAGGATGTGAAAAAATAAAGACCCCATTTTTAACTCCAGTATCAACTTTTTTAAATTGTGCTTTTAAATCAAGATTTTGTCTAGTATCTACCTTTTTAAAATTTTTATTTTTTTTCTTATTCATGTACATCACCCCATTTCATTTTTAGTTAAAAAAGAAAATTATTTTTCTTCGTAATCGTAATTTGAATCTAATTCATCTTCTTCATATTGACGATTTTCATTTTCTTGAGATAGTTCGTCAAGAATAGATTCAGTATCAAGATTTTTGAATTGTTCTAGAATAGATTCAGATTTTACACTGTTATTCTCAATTGTTTGTTGTCTATTTTTTGAATTTTTACGATCTCTCTTTGGTTGTTTTTGAGTTGTTGGTTTGTCAATATTCAATTCAAGATCACTAATTTTAGAAGATTGTTGTCTCTCTTGCTCATTAGCTTTTAATTGTTCAAAAATATCTTGTTTGTTTTCAGTAGATTTTTGTGCAACTGATATTGTAGCCTTTGAATCACTTGATTCTTCACTATAATTGAAATTATCAATTTTATCTAATAGAGAAATAGTTGAATGGATATTTTCATGTTTTTTGAATTTGTTTGTATTTTTTTCTTCAACATCTGTTGTAGTTGATGTTTTATTTACCATTTCTGCTGTAGGTTTGTTGAACTCGCTCATTGAGTAATCACTACCATAACGATTCTTTTCTAGAATACGATCAAATTTTCTTTGTTTTAATGATTTAATCTCTAGATGTGTGTATTGTAAATCTTCATATTTAGCGTCTTCAGGAGTTTTAACATCAACATCGGCTTTTAACAATTTTGCGACAAGTTGAATATTTTGTCCTTTTTTACCAATTAATAATGCTAATTGATCACCTGGAACAACAATAATTAATTGTTTCTTATGTTCTGAAGTTTCTTCATTAACAATTTTATAACCTTTAATTGTGGCAGGAGAACAAACATCAATTAAATATGACTCAAAATTATCTGAATATTCAATAACTTCTATTCTTTCACCATAAATAGCATTACTGATAGCTTGAATCCTTACACCTCTTGCACCAATAACACTACCACATGGTTCAACACCTGGTTGATGAGAAATTAATGCAACCTTAGTCTTAAATCCAGGAGCACGTGCTATATCAACAATTTCAATAATTTTTTCTTGAATTTCAGGAACTTCAAGAGTTAATAAACCTTTTACTAATCTTTCATCAGCACGTGATAAAATAATAGGCCAACCAGATGATTGCTGTTTAACTTCTTTGATTAAGAAGTTATATTTATGACCAGGAATTAATTTTTCTCCTGGAATACCTTCACGAGCTGACATAAAACCATATTGACCATTTTCTAAATTTACAAAAATACCATGATCATCTTTTTCAACTTCAGCAAAAACAATTTCACCAACACGATCTTTTCATTCATTAAAAATTTCATTATTTGCTTGCATAGTTATGCTTTGCTTGAAAATTTGCATAATATGGTTAACAATTTTCTTTGGTAATTTATCTAATTGTACAGGCTTATTAACAAGATCGCCTAATTTAACTTCTTTATCAATCTTTAGGTGTTTGTAATAATCTTTAGCATCTTGTAATGAAACTTCACAATAATCATTTAATTCTTCAGATTCTTCAACAACTGTAAATTGTCGATTTACATTTAATGTTGCATTATCAATATTAATTTCTACATTAATAACTTCTTCTGGGTATTCCTTTACATATGCTTTAGTAATTGCATCTCTTAGTGCATCGGCTACTGCATCTCGGGGAATTTTCTTTTCATCAGCAATTAGTTTAATTGCTGAAATTAATTGTTCATTTAATTGATTCATATCTCTCCTATAAAATAAGGACAACACCACAATCGGTGTTGCCCTTTATCTCTATATACTATACAAAATAAAAATAATATTTTAAATAAAGTTATACAAATTGCAAAATATAATAAACATTATTAAGTTTTAAAACAAATATAAAATTATGAAAAAAAATATAATTCCCAATCCAAATATTATCCATCCCGTTAAAAATCACTATGATGTAATCTATATCAAAAATGTTAATGATAGCAAAAGGATTAGCATTGGTGATTTTAGTTATATTAGTGAAACAAATTTTAAAAATAATGTTTTAGGTAATTATGGTTTTAGTAATAGCAAATTAATAATTGGAAAATTTTGTCAAATAGCTAAAGGTGTAAAATTTATGTTAGATGATGTAAATCATGAAATGAATTGTCTTTCAACATTTCCTTTTTATATCTTTGATGATTGACATGAACAAAAACCTGATATAAAAGCATTTAAAATGAAAGGTGATATTGTAATTGGTAACGATGTTTGGGTCGGACAAAATGTTACTATTATGCCAGGAGTTAAAATTGGTAATGGCGCTATAATTGGTGCTAATAGCACAGTAGGTAGCGATATCCCTGACTATGCAATTGCTGTAGGTAATCCTTGCAAAGTAGTTAAATATCGTTTTAACAAGAAAATCATAAATGAACTTAATAAAATCAAATGGTGAGATCTACCAATAGAAAAAATTAAACAAATCACGCCTTTATTAAAATTACCTGATGTTAATGAAGCAATTGTTAAAATCAAAAAGAAATTAAGTTAAAATTGAAGAATTAGAGCAACATTACTCACATTATTCTATGATTTAGTTAAGTTAGGCGAACATTTTGGGACTTAACTCTAAGTTTTTTAATTTTACTATAATTTTTAATTAGATATGTGATGAGTAATTTTAATTTCTATCCTTATACCAGTAATAATTTTTGGTATTTTAGCTGCTTTAATAATTGTTTCTAAAATTAAACATGACCGTGGTGATTACAATGATGGTGGTGGGAAACATATTGGTGTTGATCAAAAAGTTTCTTTTTTTACTCCAGCTAATGACAAAGCAGGAATAATTGGAGAAAGAAGAGTGAGTTACCATCTTGAACCACTTTTAAGAAATGATGAATATTTACTAACAAATTTATTATTACCATTTATAAATGGTAAAAATACAGAGATAGATTGTATTCTTATATCACGTAAAGGAATTTTTTGTATTGAAATAAAACATTGAGTTGGTCATATTAGTGGGAATGATGAAGATGAATATTGACTTCAGGAGTATGATGATCCCAGTTTAGATGATCGAAGGCATAAAAATCCGGTTAAACATAATAATTGACGCTGTTCTATATTAAAGAAAAAACTTAATAATCGTTATTATGTAAATAATGTTGTTATTTTTTATGGTTTAGAAGATGGATATGGAATTAATTCAAAATATACTTATTCTCTTAAAGAATTTAGAGATTATTATCGTAAATTAAATGATAACGTTATACCAGCAAATTTTCTAGAAAAAAATTATCAAATATTAAAACCATACATTGCAACTTTAGAGCAATTACAGAGACATAGAGAGGTTAATAAATAATAAATGAGTTTCTATTTATGTAAATGCCTCCATTAATTGAAAGAACAGATAGATTTTGCAACATTACTCATATTTTTGTATAATAGGTATGTAAAATTAGTGGTACGGGTGAACCGCATATAAACAGCCTAGATTAAAAAATTAGTGGTACGGGTGAACCACATATAAACAGCCTAGATTAAAAAATAAAAGCACAGCAGAAATGTTGTGCTTTTTTCTTTGTATAATAACTCATTATGAAAATCATTGATACTAAAAAAGAAAATAACAAAGTTATTATGACAATCAAAGCTGATTCTGAACTTTGATCAAAAGAATTAGCAAAAACTAAAAAACAATTAGCAAAAAATTTATCAATTCCTGGTTTTAGAAAAGGTCATGCACCACAAAAAATAATTGATGAACATATTACTATAAACCAAGTAATTTCTGAAACTGTTAACAAGTATGTTAACCAATTAATAGATAAATTTATACATGAAGAAGCAAAAAAATATGCTGACATTATTGTTAATTCATTAAAAGTAGATTTAGTAGAAATTGATTCTGAAAAATTAACATTAAAATTTGAATTTGAAAAGCAACCAATTATTCAATTAGATGGTTATGATGCAATGGAACTTGCTTATATAGACCCAGAAGTAACTGATAAAGAAATTGAGTTTGAAATTAAAAATGCCATTAAGAATGATTACATGCTATCTGCGAAAGAAGATGGAGTCATTGCTAAAGGTGATATGGTTAAATTTGATTTTGAAGGTTTCATTGGTGATAAAGCTATTGATGATGGAGCAGCTAAAGATTATGAATTAGAAATAGGTTCAGGATTATTTATCCCTGGATTTGAAGACCAAATGATTGGACTAAAAAAAGGTGAAAAGAAAACCATAGAAGTTACTTTTCCTAAAAATTACCCAGTCGAAGAGTATCGCAACAAAAAAGCTAAATTTAATTTATTAATTAAAGAAGTAAGCAAAATTACATACCCAACATTAGATAAAGTTTACTTAGCTAAATTTAATCTTCCAAATGTAGAAAACGAAACACAATTCAGAGACTACATTAAGAAAGAAATTAAAAGGGTTAAGGGTACAACTAAACGTCAAGAACTAATAAAGATAATTCGTGATTGAGTTGTTAAAAATATTAAGATTGATTATATTCCAGATTACTTTATTAAATCAGAAACTAATGCTATCAAGCAAGATTATGAACTCCAAGCTAAAAATAAATTTAATAAAAAACTTGAAGATGCAGTTGTCGATTTAGGTTTTAAATCTATGGATGATTTTAACAAACAAATTCATGACAAAGTTGTTAATAACATTAAGTTCAGTTTAGGAATGGATAAACTAATAACAGCTTTAGCTATTAATGTAACTAAAGAAGAAATTGAAAAAGAAATCACAGACACTGCTAGAAAAATTAACATGAATGTTAATGAATTGTTAAATAATCAAAATATTTTGAATAGTATTAAACAATATATGTTGAACGACAAAATTGTTCAAAAATTACTAGAAGTAAATAAGAAACAAACAAAAAATATTGAAAAGAAATAATTAGTACTTAAACAATGTATCTAATTTAATTCCTAAATTTACATCAATATATTCTTTTAAAAGCTTAATTGCAAAATCAAAATCAGCGCTGAACATGCTGGTTTTTTTATATTCATTATTAAACAAATAATGAAATAATTTAGTTTCATCTAAAGTGTAAGCTTTTTCAACATGTGGGTCATAATGAACATTACAAACCATACCATGTTTTTTAAAACTAATAGTTTTCAACATATGTGAACCACAAATAACACACTTATTTACTTCTAAATTTAAACCATTTAAAATACAAAATTTTTGCATGATAATTAAATCTAGCTGTTTCATTGAATATTCATTTTTTAAAATCATTTGCATGAGTTTAGTTCAAAATATATAGTTAATTTTGCCGGTTGTATTAGTTTTATTAATACATTCGCAAAGCAAATTGAACGGTTCAAAATTAGCAAGTTGTCAATTAACTTGATTTATAGCATTACACTTTTTTAAACGACTTAATTTATTTTCAGTTCTTGCCATAAAGATTTCAAATTCACAGAAATTTCCTAAAAACAAATTGCGTCCGTTTTTACTAATTATTTTACGACTACCTAATGAAATGCAAGAAATCAGTTGACCATTCTCAGTAAGAATGGTAATGATTTCATCATTAAGTTGATAATCCATTCTTTTAACGATATAACCTTTAACAATTTGTGCAGCCATTAGATATAACCGCCATCTTTTAATACTGATTCATTATTCCTTCAATTTTCTTTAACAACAACAAAAAGATGAAGCACAATTTTACAATCATAATAATTATTTAATTTTTTTCGAGCATCAGTACCAATCTTTTTAATCATATTTCCACCATGACCTACAACAATAGGCCTTTGTGATTCTTTTTCAACAATAATATCAGCATAAATCTCAAAAACATTTTCTTTTTGATTATAATTCTTTTTCTTAATACATACACATGTTGCGTAAGGCAATTCTTGATAAAGATTTTTAATGATTTGTTCACGAATTATTTCACTAATAATATAGTTATCAGAATTAGTCTCTTGTAATACAACTTGATCGTTTGATAGGTATTTACTAATAGTATCAATTAACATATCTATGTTAATACCTTTTAATGCACTGATTTCTAATATATCATCGACTTTAATTAGCTGATTAATTTTATCTTTATAGATTTGAACATCTTGTTTTTTAGGTGAATCAATTTTATTAAAAATAAGAATTACATGACTTACACCAAAATTATTAATCATCTTAATAACTTCTAAATCCTCATCATTAATTTCTCTTGTTAAATCAATTAACAATAAAGCAATATTGGCATATTTATATGAATTTTTAATTTGTAAATTTAAATAGTCATCTAATTTATTTCTTGAGAAATGAAAACCCGGAGTATCAATGAAAGCAATTTCTCTTTTATCATCTTGATAAATATAGTTAATTTGGTTTCTGGTTGTTTGCGGTTTTTTAGAAATAATTGCTACTTCTTTTTTTGCAAGTGAATTAATTAATGTTGATTTGCCAACATTGGGTTTCCCAGTAATAACAACAGTTCCGTATTTTTTATCCATGTTAAAATTTAATCTTATTTAAAATTTTATTTTGTAAGTTGAACATTATTTTTTCTTCTTTTTTACTTTCATGATTATATGACAAAAGATGTAATATTCCATGAATATATGTCAAGATAAATTCTTTAATAAAATTGCTTTTAGTTATTCTGTGAATATAATCAGGATCTAAATATATTTCACCTAATAAATTGACTTTAATAGATATGTTTGCGTCTCGTAAAGCAAAGGAGATCACATCAGTTGGTTTATTGATATGACGAAATTTATTATTTATCTTTTGCATTTGTTTATTATCAACAATAATAACGTCAAAATATAAATAATCTTTAATCTTTAATTCATTACTAATTTTTTTATCAGCGATATTCATCAAAGTGATAACATCTTTAGTTATAAGCTTTGATTTATATCAAAATATGGTATCATGCTTTAGCATGAAAATATTATATATTAGTTAAAATACATAAAATATTCGTATATTTTGACTTGATTAAAATTCAAGCTAGTGTTATATATTCCATTAGGAAGTAGGCTACCATCTGTTAAATTACAGTAGTAACTATAGTCATTATTAACTATTTGACAAAATACTAAAAAACATTTTACATTGATTGATTTATTAACATCTTTTATTTGATAAGTTTTGCTTCCTGTTTGCTTTTGAAGATATTTATGAATCTTTTTATCAACTAAAACAATTTGACTATTTCCATCAGCAATAACTACTTCAGATTTAATCACTTCGATTTTAACTGAAAAAATAATAATTAGTATAACACCAAGCAACAATAGAATAATAGAAGATAAAATTAAAATTTTACGATTTATAGTCATCCCATATATTTAATATGAAAAAAATTTTTAAAAATTTAAAAGATTTTTTATAGTCTGTCGTAAAACATCTATATTTTCGTTTTTCTTGGCACTAACAAAAATGATATGTTCTTTATCAATATTTAAATACTTAGCTATTTTGTCAAGTTTTGATAAATAAATTTTTATAGGTTGCTTATCGGTTTTATTCAAAACAATATAACAGTTAGCAAACTTCCTTGCAAGATATTTGTGTATTTTCACATCTTCTTCTGTAACAACATTAGCATCACAGATTTGGAAAAATGCAAAAATATTTTTCCGATAATTAAATACATCATCAATAATATTAATTAAATCAATTTTCTTTGATTTATTAACCTTAGCATAACCATAACCTGGTAAATCTATAATTCTGTATTTATCAAAATCATAAAAATTAGCTAATTGCGTTCTCCCAGGTGACTTGGAAGTTACAGCAATTTTTTGTTTTGCTAAAGCATTAATTAATGATGATTTACCTACATTGCTACGACCAATGAAAGCAATTTCATCAACATTATCATTAATTCAATCAGTTATATTTTTTGCCGATTTAACGAATTTCGCCATTATTTCTTTTCATTAACTTTGCGTTTAAAGTTATTCATAATTTGACGAATTTGTTGTTCACTAGGTTTTCTACCCATTTGTGCATACATTGCACGAATTTGTTCCTCAGTAATTGGTGGATTTTCTTCCAATTGTTTTTTAGTCATTTTATTAGCAATTCTAAATCCAATAACAATACCAAGAATAATGGCACCTAAAAATACTCCAATAATAGCTCCAACAAATGCTCCAATACTAATACTCATAATTAACCTCTAACTTTCTTTTTCTTTATAAATAAAGAATTCATTATTTTTTTAACAATATTTGCAGGTGCAAGTTCAAATTTTTTCACTACTTCTTGTGCCTTTGCACTGCAACCAAATTGATCAATACCAATTGGCAAATCAACATATTTATATCATGGACTTGTTGCACCAAACTCAATTGAAACAATTGGCTTTTTTCCTAAAATATTATTAATATATTTTTTGTCTTGCTTATCAAATAATTCCAAGCAAGGTGCAGATACAACACGTGAGTTAATATTTTTAGCTTTTAGTAATTCTTGTACTTTAATAGCTGTAGCAACTTCACTACCTGTAGCAATAATTGTTAATTCATAATTTTTATTAGAATTAGAAATAATGTATGCACCCTTGTCAATATCATTTGATGTAACTTCAATTTTATCAAAACCACCACGAGATGTAATAATACTTACTGGTGATATATTTGAATTTATAGCAAATTTTAATGCAGCAATACATTCAGCAACATTATATGGTCTAAAAGTATAGTGATTAGGAATTAATCTTAATGAACTAATTTGCTCAATTGGTTGATGTGTTGGTCCATCTTCACCAACTGTGATACTATCATGACTATATACATTAATTGATGGGATGCGACCAACTGCAGCTAATCGAATTGCTGGTTTACCATAATCCATAAATGTTAAGAATGTTGATCCAATAGCTTTAATTCCGCCATGAGCTGTTAGTCCATTAACAATTCCAGTCATTGCAAATTCTCTTACACCATAATTAATTCTTTGTCCAGAATAACTTGCATCACTAAATGTAAGCATTTTATTCGAACCAATTTTTGTAGAACTGCTTACATCAGCTGATCCAACCATTAATGTAGGAATATTTTTGGTTAAAACATCTACTAACTGACCAACTATTTCTCTTGTTGCAGCATTTTGTTTAAACTGCAAATCTTTAAATCATTTAACATTAAAATTATATTTTGAGTTAATAGAATCAATGAACAAATTATATAGATTAATATCTTTTGCTTCAAGAATATTCAGTTCTTGATAAAATTTTCTCAAAAAAGAATTACTACGTTTTTTAATTACATTTGTAAAATCTGTTTCTACTGATTTTGGGATAACAAATGGAGAATAGTTATATTTCCATTCTTCCTTCATAGCTTTTACTTCTTCTTTTGTAAAAGGAGAGCCATGACAAGTATTCATGCCAGCTTTTGGTGAACCATATCCAATAATGGTATTTATTTGAATAACTGTAGGTTTTTGTGAACATTTAGCAATTCTAATTGCATTATTTATTGATGAAACATCATTGCCATTTTTAACATAAATATGATTTCATCCGCAAGAATGGAAAAATTTTCTTACATTCATGCATGTAGAATCAGCAACTTGACCATCAAGTTGAATTTTATTTGAGTCATATAATAAAATTAATTTGTTAAGTTTTAACCTACTAGCAATATTTATTGCTTCATAAGCAATACCTTCTTCCAAACATCCATCACCATGAAAACAATATGTGTAGTGGTCAATTAATGGACCATATACATTAAATATTTTAGATAGCTTCTTTTCGGCAATTGCCATTCCAACAGCTGCAGCAATTCCTTGTCCTAAAGGACCTGATGTTATTTCAATACCAGGTATTAAACTTGGTTCAGGATGACCGGCTGTTATTGAATTAAATTTACGAAATTTTTTTAAATCATTTAAACTTATACTTTTATAGCCTGCACATACCATAGTAGCGTATAGTAAAGAACTTACATGTCCTGCACTAACGACAAAACGATCATGATTAAAAAAATCAGGAGTATTAGGACAAATATTTAAATGATATTTAAATAATGTATAGAAAATTGTTGCAGAACCTAATGCAATACCAGGGTGTCCTGATTGCGCTTCGGCAATTTCATCAAGCGATAAGGCTCTTAAGCAATTAATAGTCGTTTTAGAATTCGAAGTACTCATTTAGTCTCCTAATAATTAATATGTATATTATTTTATATTATAATTACCCTACAACATGAAAATATTAATTACATCAAATAAAAATTCAAAGCGGGTGTCATTAGTACCTAATGATGTAAACAAACTAGTTGCGAATAACATAGAAATTTACATAACAAGTAATACAACAAAATTATGTGGTTTTTCTGATAATGATTACATTAAAGCGGGTGCACATATTGTTAATAAATTAACAGCAGAGTTCATCAAAACTATTGACATAGTTTCTTTTATTGATTTTCCTGATAATAAAGTAATTATTAACAATGCGACTCCAAATCAAATTTTTTGAGGGTTTTTGTTTTTAGTAAATAATCCTAAAAATTTATTTACAGCACTAAAAAAAGGGTTAACAACAATAGGTGTAGAAGCAATTAATGATAATGATGTTTATGAATATTTTTTACCAATGGAACAAATCAAAGCTGGAAGCGTGTTAAATCTTGCTAATAAAGCCATTGCGACATATAAAAATTCTAAACAAAGACAATCTAAAAAGAAAAATAATGAGATTGTTAACAATAATGAATTAAAAAATAATGTGTTAATCTTAAACTACTCATACTCAGGATACTATGCTGCTAAAAATGCTTTAGCTAACAAGTACAATGTTATGTATTTAGAAAAAGATAATACATTAGCTAATGAATTAAGAGCTGATCATGATTTACAATCATTAATTATTAAAAATGGTTGTCATTTTAATGTTATTGATGCAAGTTATGATAATTTAATTGACAAAATTAAAAATACAGACATTTTAATTACAACTAACCAATTGCCAACAACTAAAACATCAATAAGAATTACTAAAGATATGATTGATTCTATGCCTCGAGGTAGTGTATTCATTAATCTTGATGCTGAAACTGGATTTGCAAGTAATTCTGAAAAGAAACCAACAATAATTGACAAACCTTGAATTATAGATAATAATATTAGCTATATATCTATTGAAAATATGTGTGATATGTTTCCAATAGATACATCAAGTATCATTAGCAAATTAAATACAAAAAATTTTATGGCATTAGCTAGTGATGCAGATTTTCATAAAATGTTAACAACTAACAATAAGTTTAAACATGCAATAATGACATACAAGCATTGTTTAACAAATAAAGAAATTGCAAGTAGTCTACATTTAAAATATACATTTATTGACATAATAAAAAAGATATAATATACATGTCTTAAGAATGGAGGTGAATAATAATGGCAAAAGTAATCGTTAAAGATGACAATCTAAATGATGCAATGAAAAAGTTCTCACGTATTATGGTTGAAACTAAAAAAGTTGCTCGTGCTCATGAATATTATTTGCGTCCAGGTTTAAAAGCTAAAGAAAAGCAAAAAGCTGCTGCAAGATACAAAAGCAAAAGAAAATATTAATTAATAAAACGAAAAAGGAGTAAAGTCTCAAAAAATTTGCTTTTTTGACTAATATTTGTGTTAACCACTAATACATTTGTATTAGTGAAACTTGAAAAATCCGCCTAACTTATACTAATATGAGATTAAGTTATGGTAAATTATGGAAGAAAAAATGCAAAATTTGTGGTGATAAATTAATCAAAAAAGGCTTTGATACAGCTAATAATCAAATTTGATATTGTAAGCATTGTCATAAACATTATGTTTTTAAAAGAAAAGATAATCATGATAGATTATGGATATATAGATACATAGATTTTCTTTCAGAAAATAAAAAAATAGAAGATTTTAATGTTAGTAAATCAACATTTTATAGAAAGATAAGTAAATTTAGGAATACTAATATATTTTTACCAGGAAATAGGCAACAATATAATCAAGTATTTGTTGATGCTTTATGGTTGAAAAGGAAATGTTGCTATTTATTAGCAAGAACTAGTGAAAATGTAATTGGTTTTGCTAGATATGATTCCGAATGTTTTGATTCATGATTAGATTTCTTAAAGAAATTCAAAGCACCTAAATATGTTGTTTGCGATGGACAAAATGGTTTACTAAAAGCAATCAATAAAGCTTGACCTAAAACATTAGTTTAACATTGCCAATTTCATATTATTATGAATGTTAGACAAAAACTTACTAAACATCCCAAACCATTCAAGGCAAGCAGTTAAGAAAATTATCTTTAAGAATAAGCAATATTCATTCACCATCAAGTGCAACTAGATGAGGCAATGACTTAAAGAAATTCATTGAAAATAATCTCGATTATTTGTTAACTAAATCATCTAAAAACGAAGAAGAGTGATATACACACAAAAGAGTTAAATCATATGCATTTCAGTTATTAAAAGTATATTCTTCTGGAAATTTATTTAGATGTGTATATGAGAATAATTTTCTTGAAGGTGGAATTAATTCACCTATTAGAAGATTATTAAATCTTCATCATGGGATGAAATATGAACATCAAATGCAATTAGTTGAGTTGTATTTATTTAAGCGAAGCAAACTGTATAATTTAGCTAAGTTAGGCGAACATTTTGGGACTTAACTCTAAAAATTGGTAAAAATCATAAAAAGAAAAAATTAAAAACCAAATTATGGTTATTCAAATACTTTGAATATCTTACCCATTCAAAGAAAATGTCTGAGTATGGTTATCATAGATCGACATTTTGAAGGAACACTAAGATATTTAAAAATAGGAACATTTTTATTCCTGAATCAAAAGATAGACATCTTGTTATTTATCTTGATGGTTTAAGAGTCAATAAGAAAACATACTTAATAGCAAGCAATGGTAAATATGTTATCGGTTTTTGTTTAGTTGATTATAATCATCAAACAATTGAAGAAATTTTCTTAAAAGCTTTAATGAACCTGAATATGTAGTTTGTGATGGTCAGAATGGTTTAATTAAATCAATATGATTTAATACAAAAATTCAAAGATGCTAACCCCATGTTTGGATCAATGTTAGATAAAAACTAACTTTAGATCCTGAAACACAAGCTGGTCAAGAATTATTAAGTTTATCTAGAGAGCTGTTAAAAATTAAATGTATTGAACACGCAAATAATTGACAATTTAAGTTCAAAATTTGAAAGGACAAATATTATGAATTTATTAGTCAAAAAAGTGTTAATCCTGAAACTGGTGAAATTTGATTTACTATAATTTAGGAAAACTAAACTAAACAAAACTTTATTTAGTTTTCTTGATAATTGTGAAGTAAAGAGTATGAATAATGTTCTTGAGGGTGGAATTAATTCTCCTATAAGACGCTTGTTAAATTGCCATAGAAATACAAACTTTACTTCCCAACAAAAAATAGTTGAAATTTATTTGTTAAAAAGAAGCATGTTTTGAAACAAAATTTCTATGCTACAAAGTGAAAATCAAAAATCTTTTGAATAAATTTCAATACCAATTTTTTATACAAAATCAACGTTCTACCCCAAAAAGAGCTTCACCTTTCATAATGTGTGTATATTCATAAGGACCATCACCAATAATTATATTATTAAAATCATTTTTGTTGTCTCTAATAATGATATTTTTACCATCAATTGCTTTTTGCAACTCTGTTCCATCAACATATTCATTATCCTTTATAATGTTATGACTCCTTAGACCACCCTGAACCACATCTATATTCGTATGTAGTTGTAATTTAACATTTTTATTATAGGAACGTATTGCAGAAATAAGGCATAAACAGATTGACATAAATACGATACAATCAATTATGATTACTGTAGTAAATCGCCAACTGACATCAACAAGAATATTATTAACTTCATCAATTTTTTTCATGCTATTTCTAAACATTCCATATGGAGTATCTTTGTATTTATCTGGATTTTCTTCATAATCAGCTGGCTTGTTTTTACACTGTTCGTAAAATCATTTTTTTTCTTTCACCTTACTAATAGATAAATTATTAAATTCTTTTTGACATTTTTCATCCGTTTCTCCACTAGTTGATATAAAATATTTTTGATCATCGAATATTTTTTGAAAGAATTTATCACTGCCCTCTGCAGGTGTATCTCATTGTTTTTTTAAATTTTCAATTTTTTCTATCTTGTCTAAATTAATATTTAATTCATTGCATATAAGCAAACCATTTGAGATTCCTATAAGAATTAAACCAACTATAGAAATTAATATAGATAATGCCTTTTTAGTTTTTGAACTTTCTCCATACTGTCTAAAGAGATAAAAGAATAATAGCACCGTTGCAGTAACGTTTGCAACCGTAAGGACTCCTACAGTTATGCCTATTTTTACTTTTAAATTGAAATTGTCATTTGAAGTATCACTTACATATTCGTTAGTTAATATTTTCAAAATATCCAGTGTTGTGCCGACTGAAAGATAATTACCTTTAATGTTTTTATATAAGTTATTTGAAAAACGTGCCGTTACACCAGAATCATTGTTTATTGCATTGCTAATAGCTTCTTTAGTATCTGAATTTGAAACTGTAAATGTGTTTTTAGAATTTTTGTAACTGATGATGATATTGTTGATAAGGATTTCACCTTTTTTGCCGTCTTTATTAGCATCATAATCATTTTCAGTGTAATCTAAACTAAAATTAACATTATTAACAAAATCTATCAATTTTTGGTTAATTGTATCTTCATCATATAATGCATCTTTTATAGCATAATTAAGATTTCCAGTATTTTCTGATTGTTGTTCAGAAGAAATAGTTAAAGTGATTAAAGGTGATTGTATTTTTGTTTCCTTGTAAATAGCCAACACAGAAAAGTTATATGTACCAGCTTCAATTTGATCTGTTCATGACACAACGCCATCATTGATTTTTATAGAGTCGGGTAAATTAGCTGTTGTTGCAGAAACTA
>CADCCU010000008.1 GCA_902800015.1 uncultured Ureaplasma sp.
AAATAAATAAAGGTAAATGAAATATTGATAAATTAAGACGTAAAGACAATGAAGCAGATGATCGTGAATTATTTAATCAAATTCCTGCATAAATAGATTATCTCACTAACTCTTCTTCTTGTTCTATAGTCTTTTCTTTTTTTCTTATCTTTCGATAAGCTAAATTCCAAAGCCTTTTGTTCTAGTAATTGAAAATCACAACATAACATTTTAATTTAGGATTGAAACGATAACTTCTATAGAACTTTTGAGCTTTTGAAAGAATTTCAAATTTGATTGAAACATCATTTAAGAGTAATGTTGCATACACTATGTTTATATAAATATAATGTTATAATAATCTCATGAAAAATAATAAATTAAATAATTCATTAAGTCCTAATGAATATAGGGCCCTAGTAAGTAAGTGCTTATTATGCCATGATGCTATTTGTGACAAAGCATGTCCTTATAAATTAAAACCATCAAAATTTTTAAGATCACTTTATTTTGATAATGCAATTGGTGCGGGAAAATACATTAATAAGAGCAAATGCTTAAAGTGTAAAGGATTTTGCCAATCAAAATGTATTAATAGATGCAATAAAGTAGATATTCTTGAGTTAATCAAGAACTATGACAAAGAATATATCAATGCTGAAAAAGTAGATATTTCAATTAAATTTTTAAATAAGAAGTGTGAGAATCCTTTCTTTTTAGCTTCTTCTGCAGTTTCAACTGATTATGATATGTGCCGAAAGGCTTTAAAATTAGGCTGAGGTGGAATAGTCATGAAAACAGTAAGTTTGCATGACATAAATGAAACTTCACCAAGATTTACAACTAATAAAAATGACAATACTTTTATTTCATTTCAAAATCTTGAACAACTTTCAGAAAAAACACTAGAAGAGAATTTAGAAATAATTAAAAAATTAAAGAAAGAATTTCCTAAAAAAATAATTGTTGGCTCAATTATGGGAAATTCAGAGGCTGAATGAACAAAATTAGCAAAAATATTTTCTAAATCTGGTTGTGATATTATTGAATGTAATTTCTCATGTCCACAAATGACATATGCTAATATGGGCAGTGCAATTTCTGCAAATACTAAATTGGCAGTAAGTTTTACAAAAGCCGTATTAAAAGGAACAAGTTTACCTATAATTGTTAAATTATCACCAAATTTTGGGCCATTATCTCCTCTTGCTATTGCAGTTAAAAAAGCTGGCGCAAATGCAATTTCAACTATTAACACTATCAGTTCAATAAGCAGTGTTGATTTAGAAACAATGTGCCCAAATCCTAATATTGATGGAAAATCTGCTCCTTCAGGTCTATCAGGCAAAGCAGTTAAACCAATTGCATTAAGATTTATTGCAGAACTTGCCAAATGTAAAGAATTAAAAAATATTCAAATAAGTGGTATTGGTGGTATAGAAACTTGAAGAGATGCTTTAGAATTTATAACTTTAGGTTGTAGGAATGTTCAAGTATGTACTGCAGTTATGCAATATGGCTATAGAATTATTGATGATCTAATTGGCGGGTTAAAAACATTTTTAAAAACACACAATTACAAGAATTTAGAACAATTGGTTGGAAAGGCTGTTAAAAATGTACTTACACCTGAAAAACTTAATCGTTCAACAATTGTTTATCCAAGCTTTAATTTGAACAAATGTATTAAATGTGGTAGATGTTATTTATCATGCTATGATGGTGGTGTACAAGCTATAGAGTTTAATAATGGCAAATTAATTTATAATGCAAAAAAATGTATCGGTTGCCATCTATGCCGACAAGTTTGTCCAGTTAATGCAATTGGAACAACAAAAAGAATAAATAAAATTAAAAAATAATTTATTTTGCTTTATTGATACAACCGAATAATTCCATTTTTTGGGTAATGGTATCAATAATTGCTTGTGTACCTGGTTTTAATAACTTACGTGGATCAAAACCTTTTCCATCTAGATCTAGGTCTTTTTTTGCTTCAATATATTTACGAGTTGCTTCAGCAAAAGATAATTGGCATTCAGTGTTTACATTAATTTTTGCAACACCTTTTGAAATTGCTTCTTTAATCATTTCAGTAGGAATACCTGAACCACCATGTAATACTAATGGGATGTGATTAGTTACATTAGCAATTTCAGTTAAACGTTCAAAGTTTAATCCTTTTCAATCTGCTGGATAGATTCCATGAATATTACCAATTCCAGCTGCTAAACATGAGATACCGGTTGTGCTCATTTTTTGACATTCTGATACATCAGCTAATTCACCATTACTTACTGTACCGTCTTCACTACCACCGATAGCTCCTACTTCTGCTTCAACTGACATATTTTTAGCATGTGCTTTAGTTAAAACGTCATTTAATAGTTTTAAGTTTTCTTCAAATTTATATTTACTTCCATCAAACATTACAGATGAAAAGCCAGCATCAATTGCTTTCAAAGCTCCTTCATATGATCCGTGATCTAAATGCAATGCTACAGGAACAGTTATGTTTAATGTTTCTAGACAGTTATTTACCATGTCAACTACATTCTTATATCCACACATGTATTTAACTGCACCTTCACTTACACCTAAAATAATTGGCGCATTATTTTGCTGTGCTGCTGTTAATGCAGCTTTAATCCATTCTAAGTTATTAATGTTAATATGCGCTACCGCATACTTACCTTCGACTGCTTTTTTAAGCATTTCATTCATATTTACTAATCTTGTACTCATAGTTTATTCTTCATCTTCATTTTCATCATCATTTTGTTTTATGATTTGGTTATTCATATCATTATATGCTTCCTCAATTTCATCATCATAACCAAATTCAGCAGCAATTTCTTCATCAGTTTTTTCTCGTTGATCTTCGGTTATTTCTTCTTCATTTTCATCAACAGATTTTGTTACATTTTCATAACCTTCTTCATATACACCATCTGAAGTATTGTTGTATAACATACTCTCGGAATTCTTAGCATCATTGACACTTAAGAAGTCTTTTAATTTTCATGTATTATCTTTACAATACACAAATCTAGGATCTTGCATAATTTCAGCATAGAATTCACCAACTTGTTCATCAGCTTCAGCTTTTTTAATACGACTTACAGAGACAACTTTTGATCACAATTTATCAAAAGAAAAAGTTTTATCTCTAAATTGTTTTAAAGCAATATCATATGCGACATCATTTAATTCTTTTCCCATATTTTTCCTTTATATTTCCATTATTATATACATAGTTTATTTTTTTGTTAAAAATAATTTTAATCAAGAATTTAATTTTTCTTCTACACCATTAGTTAATTGTTTATAGTATTTTTTGTTTTTTAATTCATTAGGTAAGTATTGTTGTTTAACATAGCCGCCATAATCATGAGGGTATTTATATCCTTTATGATTCAATTTAGCTGCGGATTTATAATGTGCATCTTTAATATGATTTGGAATTGAATAAATTTTTCCAGACTCCACATCTTTTAATGCTTCAGTAATTGCACAGATTGCAGAATTAGATTTAGGAGATAAACAAATTTCTATTACTAGATTAGCATAAATTTGTTTATTTTCGGGAAAACCCACAATTTCCGCTGCTTGTACACCATTAACAACACGATTACATAATTGTGGATTTGCTAAGCCAACATCTTCATAAACACAAGCTATTAATCGACGATCTAGTGATTTAAAATCACCTTGAACTAGTAGTTGCGCTAAATAATAAATAGCAGCATCAGGATCACTGCCCCTTAGCGATTTATGAAACGCTGATAACAAATCATAATGAGCATCACCATAGTGACTAGCTATAATGAATTTGTTTTGAATTACTTGTGATAAAATTTCATTAGTAATTTTTGTATCTTGATATAAATTTACAAGCAAATCAATTAGATTAATTGTTGATCGAAAATCTCCATTAGTATGATTTGTTAATTTTTTAAGTAGTTCATCAGAGATATCTAAATTAATCTTGCCACTAGAAATTAATTTCTTTAGATATATGAACATATCAGAGCTTTGTAACGGTTTAAATTCTAGTATTTGACAGCGACTACGAATTGCAGGGTTAACAACAAAATATGGATTTTCTGTAGTTGTGCAAAAGATATTAACTATACCTTTTTCAATATATGGCAATAAGATATCTTGTTTATCTTTATTTAATCGGTGAATTTCTTCACAAATAATTACATAGTCATCTGAATGCTTTGCTAAATCAATTAATTGTAATAGTTTTTGTTTAGAATCAATACCACATTCAAATATTGCATATGGGATTTTCAAATCATTACATATTGCTAATGCCATAGTGGTTTTGCCAATTCCAGGAGGACCATAAAAAATTAAAGAATAAATCTTTTTATTTTTAATCATCTTAGTGATTAATGAATTATCTGATAACAAATGTTTTTGGCCTGCTATTTCATTAATTGATTTTGGACGAATAGTATTTGCCAATGGTTTATTTTTCTTCATTGATTTTATCCTTTAGTTCTTTATATGTTATTTTTAACATGTTTAATCTTTTTAACAATTGCTTGTTGTTAGAATATGGAATGTTATATATTTTACAGATTTGTTTTCTTTTAATGTAAGTATTAATATTTAATTTTTGATATTCTTGAAGACTTAAAGTTTGTTCATCATCTTTTGAATACTTAATTACATTTTTTAATGCTGAAATGATTTCATCATCACTAGCTTCATTAACACCAACTTTTTTAGTTTTTCAAGAATCTTTTATGATAAAAGCTTCATCATATTTATTAAGATATTGGGATATTTTCTTTCTTATTAAATTTCCTGTATAGTCTGGATCTAAAAATAAGATTACGCCTCTAGTTGATGCTACTTGTTTAATCAAGTTTAAAGTTGCAGTATTTAATGCTGATCCATTGGTTTCAATTGTGTCAACATTAAATAATTTCTTTAAATGGTTTGTATCAGTTTTACCTTCAACAATAACAACTTGTTGAATTTTAGGTTTATTTAATTTTTGATTTTTTAAATCAATTTTGTGCATGTTTAGATAATGATAAATTATTTGAGAAAATTACTTTTGTAACACTGGCTATAAATTTGCTAACATCTACAACCGTTACATTTTTATCTTTAAAATCGTATGCAGTAGGAATAGTATTTGTTACTGTTAAATGATTAATGTATTTATTTTTAAATGCATCAGTAATTTTTTCTTTAGCATTTCCAGATAATAAGGCATGTGATGCAACAACATTAACAGTTTTAGCACCTGCTTTTTTAATTGCAGCAGCTGCCATGCAAACTGTACCAGCAGTATCAATCATATCATCAATTATTAAACAATTTTTGTTTTTAACGTCACCAAGTATATTTAGAATTTCAGCTACATTTGGTTTTGGACGTCTTTTATCTAAAATAGCTAAATTGCAATTTAAAAATTTAGAATATTTTCTTGCTCTTTTTACACTACCATAGTCTGGTGATACAACACAAAGATTATCATGTTTTAGATTCTTAATCGCATCAGCAAGAGCAATATTTAAAACTGTTAAATTATCAAATGGGATTTCAAAAAAACCTTGAATTTGTTCGCTATGAATATCAAAAGCAACAACTTTATTTGCTCCAGCAGTTTGAATTAAATTAGCGATTAATTTAGCAGTAACTGGTTCACGACCAATAGATTTACGATCTTGACGTGCATATGCATAATAACATAGTAATACAACAATTTCTTTTGCACTAGCTCTTTTTAAAGAGTCGATACAAATTAATAATTCCATTAATGACTCATTTACAGGTTTAACTAGTGATTGGATTATCATAATTCTTTGGTTACGTACTGTTTCTTCAGGGCGCACAAGAATTTCACCATCTGCAAAACGAGACACAGTTACATCTACATATTTTAATTTCAATTCTTTAGCAACATTTTTTGCTATTTTTTCAGCCCCATTTAAGCCGATTATTTTAACATTATCTAACATTTGACACCTTTATTATTATTATATTTTTAATAATAAAAAATGAAAATTTATAAATTATTATTATGAAAAACGACAGAATTTTATTTCTTTAACTCATCAAATTTTTTCTTCATTGTTGGATTATTATTAGTTAGTTTTCTAATTGTTAATCCTTGAAGTTTATTATTTGCATAAGTTAATTGTTTTTCTGAACCCATCAAATTTTCCTTAATTTTATTTAAGCAATTGATAGTTTTATCTATTTCTTTAATTGCATCATTAAAGCGATTGCTTGCTTTAGTGTAGTTGCTAGCAAAATCATCTTGAACTTTTTTTAGATATTCTTCAAAATGTGTAACATCAACATCATGATTGTTTTTTTCAATAATTTGACGCTTGTAACTTGCTGAAGCCTTGGCTGCATTATTTAAAAGGCAGATAATTGCAATAAAATTTTGAGGTCTTACTACATACATTTTTTCATAACCAGCAAATGAAGCATCAACAATACCTGAATTGTAAAGTTCATTATTTGTTTCTAATTCGCTAACTAACACCGCATATTCACATTTCTTTTCTTTACGGTCTTTATCTAATTCTTTAAAAAAATGTTCATTTTTTTGTTTTGTTTTAGTTGTTTGTTGTTGATTTTTCATTTCAAACATAATTGAAATAAATTCAACACCATCATCAGTTTTGTTTCGGAAAATAAAATCACCTTTTGAATGAGACTCATCACTTACAATATTATCTTTTTGAAAAATTGCATTTGGGAAAGCTGTTGGTTTAATTTTATTAAATTCATTAAAGCAATATTGTTCTAAAGCTTCTCCTAAACGTTTAGTATTTAATTGATTTTTAAATTCTTTAGTTCTTTCAATTTCATCTAAATATCTTCTTTCGCTTTCCTTCCAACTTGCTTCTTTTGATTTTAGTTGAATTGCTAAAGAAGAATTTTGTTCTTTTAAATAACCAATTCTTTTTTCATTTTCTAATTTATATTTATTTTCTAAATTATTTTTTTCATTCTCTAAATCACTATATTTAGCTTTTAATTCAGCAATTTCAAGTTTATGTCGATCTTCTAATCTATCTTTTAAAAGATCTACTTGTTCAGAAATTTTACTTTTTTCAATTTGATTTAATAATTCATTGTAGTCGCTTTCATCAATTTGGAAAACAGTGCCGCATTTTGGACATTTAATTTCTTTGTTGTTACTCATTAATAATGTTCCCCTTTATTTAAGTATATTATTTGAAGTAAAATGAAACTCCAACAGGATTGTGATCTGAATAGGTAAATTCAGTATCAAAACTAAAAGTAAAATTTACACCTATATTGTTAGAGATTAAGAATCCATCAATACAAGTTACATATTGGTTAATGTAATTAGTATCTGTAGTTCTAAAATTATATCCTGAATCTCTTACTGTTGGAACAGCACGAGTTGTGAAAAAATTAGCTTTATTATTTTGATCGCCTGCAACAGGTAATAATTCTTCCAAAATACGTTTACTTAATGATGTATTTGTGTAATTTTCTTCATTATAATATCTTCATTGCAAACTTTTTTCTCATTTATTAGTTTCAGAATTTAGAATTAATGGAGCTTCAGTAGTTTTATCAGTTAATGGAGTATACAAATGTTTCTTTAAATGTGACGGATCAACATATGTAGTGTTTAAATATGTTGGTGTTGGATCATTTTCATTTTCATAACTAACAACATCACCAATATTGTAAGACTTATCTGCTTTGAATTCATCATATTTTTCAAAACTGCTATCGTTTGAAGATTTTGATGGATCTGCAGTGTTTCATTTAAAATCACTAAAATGAAATGGCGCAATTGCTAGATCATTTTCATCATATATAATGTTGTTTTTAAACTTAGTATCTGAGCCTGCATAACCATATGTTTGTGGTAAGATTTGGTTTCAATCAGCACCAATCATTACATAATTACCTTTATCTATTTCTGATTCAAAAATTTGATTAATGAATTGTAATTGTTGCAAACGAACAGTTCCCGATTCATCATATGCTGAAAAATGGGCATTAATGAAAACAAAATCCTTTCCATTATCAACTGGATAACGGCTAATAATTAAACAACGTTTTAATTCAAATAAATTAAATGGAAAGCTACTAATATTAGGTAATGTAACTCTTTCAGCATTAGGTTCCATTGTATATTTTGAATAAATAGATAATCCACTTAAAACCTGACCAAACATTTCATGAATTGGTGTAGGTACTCATGGGACTGAAAAATTATAGCCAAATATTGATGAATAGTGATTTGCAAAATTATCATTAAGATTTTTATCAGGATCAGGATCAGCAGAGTTTTCACTATATCCATCTAATCTTAATTTTTGATAACCATCTACATAATAACTTCTTGTTGAACTGATGTCTTGCTCTTGAAAAGCAATAAAATCAAATGTTCCTGTGCCTTCTGAACTTAATGATTCATTAAACTGTTGAATGTTAGTTTCACTTTCATCATTAGTTATTTTTTTATTTTCATCATAGTATGTTTTATATAGTGTTGAACCCCTTAGATCTTCAGCTGGAATAGATAAATCATGATTATTTGTTTTTGTAATCATGTCATGACTAGCACTTAGTATTCGATCAATACCAGCTTGTGATTTATATACTGCATTTTTGCTTTGGGCTCTTGACTTGGATTTTCCTTTATCAACTTTCATTTCCATAAAAAAATCCATGTCTTGATTGTAAGCATTAAATCCAGTGTTATAAGTTAATGCAGAATAACTTACTATTTCACTACCAGTAGATACTTTTAACTCATTATGAGTCGTCTTATTATTTTCTAAACGATCATCAAGAATACTTAAAGTAAATCTTTCAGGTGGAGTATACTGTGCTAAAATTGTGCCAAATAATAAAGAAGGTAATAATAAAATAACTGAACCTAATACAATTAGTGTATACATGATAATTTTTCAAGTAATAGATTTAGCGGTCTTCTTAATTTTTATTTGTTTATCATAATTAATTTGAATGTTTAATTTATGAATTGAAACTTGATGATAAACAAAGCCAATGTATGGGAAAACAAGACCTAATATATAAATTAAAATGTCTGGTTTATTATGGGCTTTACATGCACCATTTATTTTAAATGCTGAATAATAAATGTTAACACAAAAGAACGCACAAGTGGAAGAAATTATAATACCAAAAAATCATCAAAATCAAATATTGCCAAATTGAATAAATGTTGATTTATTGTCATACACTGTAGAAAATATTATTAATAAAATAAGCATTAAAGTAAGCAAAATGCTATATATTAAATTTCAAATTATGTATTTTTTATTTCTTGATTTTTCGATTTGTAAATTATAAGGCTGTTTTTTCATAAACTTATTATATAAAACATTTAGTTTATATATAATATACAAGAATGATCTTAACAAGTAAATTCAAAGGTAAAACAGTTTTAGTAAAACAGATTAACTTTAAAGATCCTTATATTTCCCACAAGTTAGAAAATATTGGGTTAGTTCCTGGTGTAACAATTAAAATATTAGATTACAACCGGAATAATAAACTTATGCATCTTGATATTTACAATGTTGAGTATGTTCTAAGAACAGAGGATTGTAAATACATTAATGTTGAAGAAGTGAAGTAATCATTTTAATAAATCAACAAAAGATTTAAATTGTGATTTAAACAAACACAATATTTTTAGTAATGAAACAAATTTCAACACATATTTATTAATTGGTGCGCCTAATGTTGGCAAATCAACATTTTTCAATAAAGTAAGTACAGGTACAGCAGAAGTATCAAATTTTGATCGTTTGACTGTTGCACCAAATTATGCACATATTCGAAAAAACATTACAAAAACAATTATTGATTTGCCTGGAATTTATAATTTATCACATCCAGTGGATGAAGAAATTACCGTTGCCAATTTTTTAGTTACACAAAAATTTGACAAAATCATTAATATTATTGGCGCTCAATCAATACAAAGAGATTTGCTTTTATCTATCCAATCAATTGAAACTGGTTTAATGTCAACACTTATCATTAATATGGTTGATGAAGTTGATATTAAGAAACTTGATTTAGCTAAATTATCTGCAGGTTTAAATAATATTAAAATTGTTTTGGCACAAGCTAATAAAAATAAAGGTATTAGTGATGCTGTAAATAGTATAAAAAATGATTTTCCTATAAACCCTAATGTTATTAAGTATGATGAAATAACAGAATCATGTATTAAAGAAATATCAAATTTTTTGCCTAAAACAAATCTTTCTAAACGATTTTTATCATTAATGGTTTTAGAGAATAACCGAGAAATTATTACTAATTTAAGAGAAAAAATAGGTTTTCAATATTTTAAAATTGAGAAAATACTTGAAAAACACAAAAATATTAACTTTGTTGAGGCATTGAGAACTCAAAGAATTAAGTTTGTTAATAACTTATTAAATAAGTGTTTTATATCTAACAGTAAAAAGGCATCATATTTTCATAAAGAAAAAAACTACCGAAAATTTGATCGTATTTTCTTAAATGGATGAATTGGTATTCCATTAATAATTTTGTTGTTATTAGTTATTTATTATTTATCTTTTGGTCCATATGCTGGAGGAACACTACAAAAATTATTTTATGAAGATTTTTTAACAAACATTGTTAATCATAAATGATTAAACAGTTTATTAAATTTAATATTTCATCCAGAACTAAATGTGGGGCGACATTGGGCGGTAGCATTATTTAGTGAAGGTATATTTAATGGATTTTTTGTAGTTCTTTCATTTTGCATTCCAATTATCATATTATTCACATTAATTAATTTAATTCAACAAATTGGAATAATGTCAAGAATTTCAATTCTTCTTGATCGAGCCTTTAACAAGTTTGGATTAAGTGGTAGAAGTGTTGTTAATTTGCTAACAGGTTTTGGATGCAATGTTACATCAATATTGATGACAAGAAGTTCTAATTCCAAAAAAGAACACATAATTTCTTTAATAGTAGCACCATTTATTTCATGTAGTTCAAGAACAATTGTATTCTCTACAATTTGCACAATGATATTTGGTATTTCATTGGGCTGGATGTATGTAGCTTTTTTGTTATTCATGAGTGGTATTATCGCTTTATTCATTGGTTTTACATTTTCAAAAACTATGTTTAGAAAATCTAAATCATTCTTTTTAGTTGAAGCAGTTAATTGAAGGAAACCAGATTTTTTTGTAATTTTTAAGAGTGTCGGTTTACAACTTAAGAGCTTTGTTATTAAAGCTGCAACATTTATTTTGATTGCCAATTTTATTATTTGATTTTTTACACACATTGGTCCAACTGGTATATTATTGGATAATGAAATAGATACATCATTGTTTGGATATGCTGCAAGAAGCGGATTAAACTACTTAATGTATCCGTTTGGTGGTTCAAGTTATATGGGATATGTTGGTAATAGTGATGGTTGAAAAATGACATTATCATTAATTACTGCATTTCCTGCAAAAGAAATTGCTTTAGGCAATATCACTACATTATTTGGTTCACAAGCAAACTTTCAACTTTTTGTTTCAACAAATATTCCAATAGTTATTTCATATATGACTATTTTCTTGTTATATTTGCCATGTGCAGCTACAATTTCAGTTTTGCGTAAAGAAGGTGGCTGAAAGTTATTAGCCACTCATTTAGGCATATCATTAAGTATTAGTTATATACTAGGAGTAATTTCTTATTGAATCGCCTTTGGTGTTGTAATGATTCATTAATGTTTTTTCTTTTTGTTTGTTGTAGATCTTGGCCAAAAAATAAAGGATAAAATAATACCTACAAGTCATAAACCACATAGTCCTAATGATATTCATAACATTAAGTAACTATTAATTGATAATGAAATACATGGTAAAACAATTAATGAGAAAAATAAAAGTGCAACAAAAGCAAGAAGAATAGCAATGTGAGCACGATGAGTGTTTACTTTATAATTGATGATTGATGTGCCAAAATATTTTGTGCTATTTTTTTTGGCTCTTATTTCAATTCTATTAGACTCAAGATTTAAAAATGAAAACTCTGATGGATCTAAATTACTATTATTCACTTTATTAACTATTTGTGTAACTCTTATAGGATCATAATAGTCATCAATTTTATAAATAATTTTTGAATTTATAATCTTAGAAATGTCTTTTTTTACATTCATACAAGTATTATAATCATTCTTTAAATGAGTGGATATATATTTTCTTAGCCCCTTGGGCAAAAACCATATACGTAAATGTTAATAAGAATGAATATAAGATTCATATTGGCATATTCATTGCTAAGGATGCAAAGTGTGCATCATTTAGATTTGGCACTAATGCTAAGATTAAACCAAACATGAAAATAACTAACAAAGATAAATTAACTAAATTTGAAGGTTTAGATTGAACAAAAGGAATTCTTTCTGTCCTAAGAACATAAATAACAGCGATTTGTGTTAATAAACTTTCAAAGAATCATCCTGTTGAAAATTGATTTTGGAAATCTGAATTATTTCATCCAAATCCATAGAACATAATCATAAAACTTGCAATATCAAATATTGTACTTACTGGGCCAATACATAACATAAATTTAAATATTGATTTTGGGTCTCATTGCCGTGGATATTTGATATAGTTTTCATCAACATTATCTCAAGGTATTGTGTACTGTGAGAAATCATAAATAATATTTAAGATCAAAATGTGAATAGCTACCATTGGTGTAAATGTGCCAGTAGATTGTGTAGTTGAAATAGCAAAAGATAACCATATTGCAGCAAACAAAACACTTAACATATTACCAAAGTTAGATGATATTGTCATCTTGATATATTTAATGATATTACAGAATGTTTTTCGCCCTTCAACAACACCACTATTCAAAATTCTCAAATCTTTTTTCAAAAGAATAATATCAGCACTTTCTTTAGCAATATCGACAGCTGTATCAACTGAAATACCAATATCAGCAACACGCATAGCTGCAGCATCATTAATGCCATCGCCCATATATCCAACGACGTGTTTATTACTCTTAATTGCTAAAACAATTCTTGATTTTTGTTCAGGTGAAAGTTTTGCAAAAATATTTACATTCATAACAACACGTTTTAATTCTTCATCATCCATATTATTGATATCACTACCAAGCAGCACATGTGATGCGTCTATACCAACTGTTTTACATACATAACGTGAGATAATATCATTATCACCTGTTAATACTTTAACAGTAACACCATGATTCCTTAAGGCTTTAACAGCATCAGCTGCTGATTCTTTTGGAGGGTCAAGAAGAGCGATAAAACCAATTAAACACATATGTTTTTCATCATTTGTATTAAATGGTCTATTAGTTGGTAATTCATCATGGTTAACAGCTACAGCAATTACTCGCATACCATCTTGGTTTAAGTGATTAACAATTTTGAAAGCACGATTTTTTAATTGTTTATCAAATGGTAACTTGTTACCTTTATATTCACAATAATCACAAATATCAATAATTTCTTCAGATGCACCTTTTGTAACAAGAAGTCGCTTGTTTTGATTATCTTCAATAATTACTGACATTCGTTTACGTTTAAAGTCAAAAGGAATTTCATCAACTTTTCTAAAACCCATGATTGGGTCGTCAATACCAATTTTATCAGCTTTTTCAATTACAGCTAAGTCAATTAAATTCTTTAATCCTGTTTGATAATAACTGTTAATGAAAGCAAAACTTAATACTCGGCTATCATCATCACCTTCAAGATTAATATGTCGCTCAAGAACAATTTTGTCTTCAGTTAATGTACCAGTTTTATCAGTACACAACACATCCATAGCACCAAAACTCTGGATAGAATTTATATTTTTGACAATGGTATCTTGTTTAGAAAGTTTAAATGCTTCTTTCGCAAGATTAAGTGTAACAATCATTGGAAGCATTTGTGGAGTTAATCCAACCGCTACTGCCAATGTATATGTTAAGGCATTAATCCATTGATTAGTATCATGATATTTTACAAAGTTAACACTTCCATAAATTGCAAATACTATTAATGCCATAACAAGCATTGTTCAAATTAAAATTCAGCTAACGCTAGCAATACCAGTATCAAAACTAGATTTTGGAGTTTTTCTATTTAATGCCTTAGCAATTGATCCTAGGAATGTGTTTTTTCCTGTATTAATCACAATACCAATAGCACTTCCAGATGAAACACTGGTTCCCATAAAACAAATATTATTACATTCCAATGCCGAATTTGTGTCGCCTTTATACACATCACTAAATTTTTCTATAGGTTCAGATTCTCCAGTTAATGATGATTGTGTAATAAATAGGTCTTTTGCAGCAATGATTCGTAAATCAGCAGGAATCATGTCTCCTGCAGATAATTTAATGATATCACCAGGTAAAACCTCTTCAATCGGTAATTCTTTAATTACACCATTTCGTTTTATTGCTGTGGTAGTTTTAATCATTTGTTTTAATTTTTCACTAGCTTTAGAACTTCTTCCCTCTTGGAATAATTTAATAGCACCAGACAAAATAATCATGGCAGAAATAATTCCAAAAGAAATTCAGTCGCTAGTTTCAATTTGTTTTGATGCAAATACAGGCGTTAAAACAATTAGAATAGCAATTATTGCAAGGATAGCAGAAAAAGGATTTAAAAAAGCATTGACAAGTTTTTGTCATATATTATGTTTTTTCTTTGTAGAAAAAGTATTGTAACCATGTTTTTCGTGTAATGTTTCAATATTTTTAAGTTTCAATCCTTCTTCTGATGTTTTTAACTCTTTAAAAATAGATTTAGTTTGCATTTTTGCAAACTTTAGTAATGTTTGATTTTGCTCACGAGAAAGATTATTCTTAATTTTTTTCTCACGATATTGTTGTTTGTTTTTCATATCTTATTAAGGCCATGAATACACATTTAGTAGATAAGTATATGCAATAATAACAAATTCAACCGATGTTAATTAACAAGCAATTGTTAAAGAATAGTTGGTAATTAAACACGGGTAATAATCTGCACTAGAGCTTTCATTCAAATGCACGTTCAATGCTTTTACCTCCTATCCATAAAAAAATAATATTTTTTATAATTATAAATTAGTATAGATTTATACTTAAAAAAATTATATATGATTAAAAATATTAATAAAGATCTAGTTGTATTCAATGGCAATAATATGGATAACAATGCATATATGGTTATTAATAATCAACATTGTATTGTCATAGATCCATCATCATATGCTCAAAATATCAAAGATTACATTATTAAACATAAATTAACAATTGATGGGATCTTAATAACTCATGGTCATTATGATCATATAGAGACAATAAATGATTTAATTAAAGATTTTAAAGTTAAAGTATATTGTCATCAATATGACGAAGATGTTGTTAATAAATATAACTGTGCAGATTTGATGTCTAATCCTAGATGAAAACCATTAATAGATTATTTTGTTTATTTTAAAGGAAATGAATTAAAATTTGATAATTTTAAATTTGAAGTATTTTTAACTCCTGGACATACTCCTGGATCTGTTTGTTATCGTTATCATAATTACTTTTTTACTGGCGATACAATATTTTATGATTCAATAGGACGTTGAGATCTACCTACAGCTGATCAAAATAAATTATTTAATTCAGTTAAAGAATTTATGCACATAGCTAAGCCTGACGATATAATTTTACCAGGCCATGGTCTAGAATACGCAAATTATAATAAAGTAAAGATTGTAAATCTTTATATTATTCATTTCACAGGAGATGATAATGACTAAAAAAGATGAACAATTGATAAGACAAAGCTTGATAGCAAGAGGGATAAAAGGCGAAAAACTTGAACAAGCAATTAAAGAAATCAAAGCTCAAGGTTTAAGTTTTAATGATTTGATAGATAATTTTATTGCAAAAGCAGATGCCGATCCACATTCTATAGCAGAACAAAATTGTGAATCTGGTAAATGTACAGCTTGAGAATTAGAAAAGGAATAAATAAGTATGGCAAATATATTAGTTATTGGCGGTGCAGGTTATATTGGAAGTGTAGTTTGTGAAAAATTAGTTAAAAAACACAAAGTTGTAATCATTGATGATTTATCTACAGGTTTTAAACAATTAATTAACAAAAAAGCTAAATTTATTAAAGGTAGTTTATTACAAACTAACTTATTAGTTAAAACAATTAAAGAAAATAAAATTGACTTAGTTATTTGTCTTGCTGCTAAGATCGTTGTTTCTGAATCAGCAAGTAAAGCATTAGAGTATTATGAAACAAATGTTAATGGTTGTTTAAGTTTAATGAAAGCAATGAGTGTAACAAAAGTTAATAAACTTATTTTTGCTTCTTCTGCTGCAGTTTATGGTGTTCCACAAACAAAAGTTATTAATGAAACACATATTCAAAACCCATGCAATGTATATGGTGTAACTAAAAGCATTGATGAAAAAATTATTGCTAACATTGGTAAACAATTTAACATTAATTATTTAATCTTTAGGTTCTTTAATGTTTCAGGTGCAAGTGATTCATTAACATATGGATTACTAAAAAAATATCCTACATGATTAATTGCAAGCATTAATAAATCAATTATTAATAAAGAAAAATTTAATATTTATGGTGGTAAATATAGCACTAGAGATCATACTGCACTACGAGATTATATTCATGTTGAAGATATTGCTAATGCTCATTGCTTAGGTGTTGATTATTTAATTAATAAAAAACCATCAGCAATTTTAAATCTTGGTTTAGGCAAAGCATATACTGTTAAAGAAGTCTATGATTGTGCTACAAAACTATTTAAAGTAAAAAACAATTTAGTAATTAAACCAAACCGTGAGGGTGACCCTGATTGTTTATTATCAAATATATCACAAGCCAAGAAAATATTGAAGTGGTCTCCTAAATATAAATTAGAAGATATGATAACTTCAGATTATAAATTTCAAAAAAAGTTTATTAAATATTAATTTTCTTCTTTTTTGATAATAAAGTATTTTTTAACTTTTGTTAAATAAACAAGTCTTGTTATTCATCTAAAGATTCATGGAATAATTTTCACTGATGGTTTAGAATGGAAAGTAAATTTGATATTTTGTTGTTTAACAAGATCAAAAAATTTTGGCACTCTTAATAGGTATAAGAAGGCAAATGTTGGTTCGTCTATTGCCTCTAAGTAATGCATATTTTCTAAAAATGTTTTAAAGTTTTTACCAGGTATTTGATTGGTTTTTGACATAGTATTATTTGGTCTAATTGATCAATAACTACCCATTATATGTGGAATGTTTGCAATAATTTTAGCGTTTCTTTGTGCTCAAAAAAATAAAGGAATGTCTTGATAAGGGACATTTTCTTTGAACCTATTAGGATATGCATAGAACATTTTATTTTTTATATAGTAAGAAAAAGGCACTGGTGTAAGGGCATAAATTTTTTTAAACTTATAATCACGCATAATTCGTTTAAATGGGCGATAGTAAGGATACATTGGAAAACGACGGTGTTTTCCATTTCAAAAATAAAATCCCCCAATGGCAACATCAGCATCTTTTATGCATTTATTAGCATTGTAAAAAGCGGTTCGTGCAAGTATGTCATCTGAGTCGCAAATAACAACATAATCGTTATGAATAAGTTTGTTATCTCTTACATAATTCATTACACTACCCCAGTTACCATTCTGTTTTTGATAGAACTTAATATGTTTGAATCTTCTGGCTAAAGATTTAACAATTTTAGCAGTATTATCAGTTGATCCATCATCAACAACAATATGTTCAACATTTTTTAAACTATATTTATTTTTAATAACCGACCAAATACATTTCGCAATGTATTTTTCAGCATTATATGCTGCTGTAATTACTGTAAATGTATATTGTCGTGTGTCTTTTTTCATAATTATGCGTTTAATTTAGCAAATAAATTTAATGTATTTAAAATTGCATCATCCATGTCATAATATTTATATTCTGACAATCTTCCTAATGGAAAAAAGTTATTAAACTTATTTAAATATGACTTGTATTTATTATAGACATTTATAGAATTTTGATTATGAATTGGATAATATCTATTTTTAAATTTTTTAGATTTCAAATCAAATTTACCTGGATATTCTTCTGAGATAACTGTATTCTTTGAAGCTTGCAAACTCATTTTCTTATATTCAGAAATTCTTGTCATTGTTGGATGAGCAGGAAAATTAACAACAGAACAATCTTGAAAGCTCGCTTTCTTGACAGTTTTAAATTTTATATACAAACTTCTATAAGGCAAAGTACCATATTTATAATTTAATAATTCATCAATTGGTCCAGAATAAAAAATTAAATTCTTATTTAATTTACCATTAATATAAATGTTATTTTTATGAAATGTAATTTTATTCTTAGATCTTAAAAATAGATGGATGTTCTTGTGTTTAATAATACGTTTCATCATATTTGTATATCCATCAGTTGGTAGGCCTTGAAATTTGTCTTCCGGAAAATAATTATCCAAGTTTGAAAGATTAATTTTTACTCTGCTGATAACATTAGGATCGATTTTTTTTATATCAATGCCTCACATTTTAGCAGTATAGTTAGCATAAATATTTTCATATAAGAACTTGGTAAATTTTTTAATTAGTGAGTCTTTAATATTCATTAAATCAAAAAGTGTCACATATGGTTTATTCTTAAAATGCTTTTTCAATAAAGAAATAATGTTGTTTGCATCTTTACCAAATAAAATTTTAATACTCTCATAATTAACAGGTAAAGGAATTAATTTACCTCTAATATTAGCTAACACATGATGTTTATAACCATTAAACTTAGCATATTTCTTAACAAATTTGATTACCTGATCATTATTGGTGTGAAAAATATGAGGCCCATATTTATGAACATAAATGCCGTTTTTATCTAAATAGTCAAAACAATTACCACCTATTTCGCCTTTTGTTTCATACAAATTAACATGGTAACCTTTTTCTGCATATAATCTTGCAATTGTGCAACCAGATATTCCAGTGCCAAATATTTCAACTATATTATTTGTCATAAGTAAGTATTAATATTATAGAAAATGACTGTCTATAAGGGCACAAATAATAGTAGTATATTTTAGTATGAATAATTTAGTAAAGAAAACAAAAGTTATATTTATTTTTGGTGGTGTATATAGCTCATTAGGTAAAGGAACAATCATTTCTTCAATTGGTAAAATATTAACCAATAACACCAAAAGAGTTAGTGTTTTAAAATTTGATCCATATTTAAATGTTAATGCTGGTTTGATCTCTCCAAGTCAACATGGTGAAGATTTTGTAACTAAAGATGGTATTGAAACTGACCTTGATTTAGGAAACTATGAAAGATTTATTGAAAAAGAGTTGACTAAATTATCAACAGTAACTAGCGGACGTATTTATAAAGAAATCATTGATTGCGAATTATCCGGTGGTTATAAAGGTAAAACTATTCAAGTTATTCCACATGTTACAAATAAGATTAAAGAAAAGATTTATAACATCATTAATTTTGAACAACCAGATTTCTTATTAATTGAAATTGGTGGAACAGTTGGTGATGCAGAATGAGTGCCTTTTACTGAAGCCATTTCACAATTCATTCCTGAATATGGTAGTGAAAATGTGTTGCCAATATTGGTTTCACCTTTAATTTCATTAGGTTCAACTAATGGTGAATTAAAAACCAAACCTACACAACATTCAATTAAAGAAATTCGTACATATGGTGTATTTCCAAACTTCTTAATATTACGTACAAGTATAAAACCTGATGACGAAATATATGAGAAGCTCGAGTTATCTTCGCATATTGATCGAAGAAATATTTTCTTTTCTCCTGATTTAAAATCAATCTATGATTTACCAGATATACTTTATAAACAAAAAATTCATTTAAGAATATTTGATTACTTTAACATTAAGTACATAAAAGATAAAGATTTATTTAATAAAAATTGATCTTCTTTTATGAAAAAAGTTAACAATATAAAGAAATCAATTCAAATTGCAATAATTGGTAAATACGTTTCATTGCATGATGCATATGTATCATTATTTGAAGCTTTAAGGTTTGCAGGTTATCATGCAAATGTTAATGTAAACATCAAATGAATTCCTGCAAACACAGTAAAAACTAATAATATTGCTAAATTATTAAAAGGATGTAGGGGAGTAGTAATTGACGAAGTTGAAGGCTTTGGTAATAAAGGTGATGAAAATATTATTGTAGCTATTAACTATATCCGTAAAAATAATATTCCTATGATTGCTATTGGTTCAGGCATGCAATTGATGTGCATTGAATTTGCAAGAAATGTATTAGGAATAAAATCCGCTAATTCAGCTGAATTTTCAAAAACAGATGATATTATTGAAAGAATCAATGAAGGTGTATTATTAGGTAATCATGAATGCACTATTGAACCAAAATCTACTGCATTTAAACTTTATAAAACTAATAAAATCAATCATAGACATGCTAATGCATATGGAATGATTGATCAAAAGATAATTAGTAATTTTAATAAAAATGGCTTAAATATCAGTATGCGAATGAAAAAAGGCAATAAAATAGTAGCAGAATTTGTTGAAAATAAAAAGCTTAAATGTTATCTAGGTTGTCAATTTCATCCTGAATATCATTCAAAGCCTAAGAATGTTGACCCTTTATTTACATATTTTATTCAACATTGCTTTGATAAGTAGTTATTTGCACAAAATAGATTATTATTAATTTTTCCCGTCAATTATCAAATAATCTGATAAACTACTTATCAATCTATTTTTTAGTTTTATTTATGTGGACATTTTTGGTAATCCTCTCATTTAAAATCTACTTAGTCATAAAACAAATATTTAATTATTTGTTGCTATAATTTAATTATTAACAATTTTTTAAATATATGGATGTAGTACATTCTAGTCAAATAGAAAACCCTGAACAATATCAAGTTTCAGAAATTGCTAAAAAATTAAACACTAATACAAAAACAGGTTTAACTAGTTTTTCTGCTGCCAATAATCAAAAAATTTTTGGATATAATGAAATCACAAAGAAAAAGAAAAAATCTTTTATTATCTTGTTTTTAAGACAATTAATTAATCCGATGATTATTTTATTGTTAGTAGCAACTTTTGTTTCTGTTATTCCGTTAATTATCAATACTGTTCATGGTATTGAAAATCAATTAGCTGAAATTTGTGAACCTTTCATTATTCTTTTTATTGTGATTATGAATTCATTAATTGGTGCAGTTCAAGAACATAAAGCCGATATTGCTATTGAATCAATTAAAAAAATGATTACTAGTAAAGTAAAAGTTATTCGTGATAATAGAATGATGTTAATTGATAGTTATCAATTAACAGTCGGTGATATTATTTATCTTGAAGCAGGTGATAACATTTATGCTGATGCAAGAATTATTGAAACTAATAATTTGAAAGTAATGGAATCAATATTAACTGGTGAATCTGAATCAGTAGACAAAAATGCAGATCATGTGTTTAAGACATCTACACCAATTGGTGATCGTGATAATATGGTTTATTCAGGCTGTACTGTTGTAAATGGAACTGGGAAAGGTATTGTTACAAATATAGGTATGCAAACTGAACTTGGTAAGATTGCTAAGATTATTGAAGATGTTAAACCACAAAAAACATTTTTTCAAAAACAACTTGATCGATTTGGAAAAATCATTTCTATTATTTGTGTAGTAATCTGTTTTAGTGTATTAATTGTTAATTTAATTCTAATTGGTATTAATAATGAATTTTCTAATTCATCAAAAATTATTAGTGCAATTATGGTTGCAATTAGTTTAGCAGTAGCCGCTATTCCTGAAGGCTTGCCAATAGTAATTACTATTACTATGGCAATTGGTATTAAAAATATTGCAAAACAAAATGCTATTGTAAAACAATCATCTGTTATTGAAGAATTAGGATGTGCTTCAGTTATTTGCAGTGATAAAACAGGAACATTAACTGAAAACAAGATGACTTTGGTAAATCTTTATAATTTAGCAAAAGATAAATTGATTCACGAATCTGATTTATCAAACAAAGATGATTGTTTAGATATTTTAAAATACGCAGCTATGTGTACTAATGCTGCATATGATCCAATTAAAAAAATATCAACTGGTGACCCAACTGAGACATGTTTGCTTATTGGTTTAGATAAATACTTTAATATTAATAAATTAGTTCTAGATAATGAATACCAACGTTTATATGAATTTCCATTTGATTCAGAACGTAAATTAATGAGTTGTGTTATTCAACATAATAACAAAACATTTGTTGTAGTTAAAGGCGCAACTTCAGAATTATTGAAAATTAGTAATTTATCTGAACAAGACATCAAAAAAATTGAAGTTGCTAACTTTCAAATTTCTTCATCAGGCAAAAGAGTATTAGCTTTAGCTTATAAAGAAATACCAGATGATATAGACTACAAAACTATTAAAAATGTTGAAAATAATCTAAATTTTTTAGGTTTATTAGGAATTGTTGACCCTATTCGTGAATCAGCAAAGCTATCAGTACAACAATGTATTAATAATGGAATTAAAGTTGTAATGATAACTGGCGATCAAATATTAACTGCTAAGAGTATTGCTAGTCAATTAGGTATTTATACTAATGATGATTTAGCAATTACTGGTGCTGAATTAGATAAGATGTCTGATGAAGAATTTTCTAAAAAGATTAACAAGATTAGTATTTATGCAAGAGTTTCACCAGCCAATAAGTTAAGAATTGTTAAGGCTTTCCAAACATTAAATCAAATTGTAGCAATGACAGGTGATGGTGTTAACGATGCACCAGCATTAAAACAAGCAAATATTGGTTGTGCAATGGGAATAACTGGAACAGATGTTTCAAAAAATGCTGCTGATGTCGTTTTATTAGATGATAATTTTTCTACAATTGTTAATGCGATTAAAACAGGTAGAGGTATTTTTAAAAACATTTTAAAAGTTATTAATTTTTTAATTGCAGGTAATGTTGCAGAATTTATAACTATTGTTATTTTATTTATCGTTGGCTTATTAACTGGTATTAAATCTACATTTACACCAATTCAAATTTTATGGATTAATTTGATTACTGATTCACTGCCAGCTATTGCTTTAGGTTTAGAAAAGATTGATAATAATGTAATGTTTGATAAGCCACGTGGTGCAAAAACAAGTTTATTTGCTAATAAACTATTACTAAAAATTATGCTCGAAAGTTTGATGCAAGTAGTCGTTTGTCTTTCAGTATACTTTATGGTTTATTACAATTATGCATCTGTAAATGGAACATTTGCTAGTCAAGCAGCGCTAACATTTACATTTGTAAGTATCAGTTTTATTCAAATTCTATTTACTTTTAACATTAAGAATAATAAATCAATATTTAAGTCTAATATTTTTAATAATAAATATTTGAATTATGCTAATATTATTGCTTTAATTTTAATTTTATTTGTACTTTTAACACCTAAAGTTAATACAGTATTTGATTTAATTGATATATACCATCCAAATTGTCAATTAGGTTTAATGTATTTATACATTATGCTTATTGTATTTTTAACACCTCTTTGTTGAATGGAAATTGAAAAAATTTTCTTTAACAAATATGTATATCGAATTAACAATAAATAATTTACCTATTTATTTCATGATCAATATATTCTTGTAATATATATTGAGCTGAAAGCTTGTCTTTAATTCTTTTTATTTGACTACTTTTTAGTTTCATTTGTTCTTTAAGCATTTCTGTGGTTTTATAAGTTGAGTAACGTTCATCAAATAAAATAACTTCAAGATTTAAATTGTCTTCTAATAATTTTTTAAATTTTAAAACTTCCTTGGTAGTATTTGAAATTGTTCCATTTATATTTAACGGATACCCTAAAACAATTTTTTCTACATTATAGTCTGCAATTTCTTTTTTCAATTTATTAATAGCAAATAAATAGTTATTTTTTGGATAAGTAATAGTTAATCACGCTGATGCAATTTTGTTATTTGCATCAGTAATAGCTACACCAATATTTTTTACTCCAAAATCTATACCTAAAATTCGCATGTTATTTCTTTAATCTATTTTCTTTTAATTCTTTAAGTTGTTGACGATATTTAGATCTTTGAACTTCATCTGTAGTACTATTAATTTTTGACATTCAATATGAAGCTAAGAAATTGTATGAACGAGTAGTGAAATCACTAATTAATTTATCAATGTCATTAGATTTATAGTTAAAAATTCCTTCTTCCACATCATACATATATGTATTTAATTCTTTTAGCGCTTCTTCATAACATTGCTTCTCATCTTCTGGTAAATCAACAGATTTAATTTTAGCATCAATTATTGTTTTGATTTTCTCATACAATTGTTTTGTTGTAGGTAATGCTTCAGGATTAATTAATGATTTATATAAACGATATATTTTATCTTGTCGTCTAGTCATTAGAATTCTATTGATGTTAATTCTTTTTGTTATGTAATCAAATGTTGAAGGGTTAGCTAGTATTATTTTTAAAATTTCTGTAATGTAGCCTATCATTTGCTGATACATTAAATCAAATACTGTAATTTTTTTTGTAGATTTTGTTCTTTTAATTGGTTTTAATGTTTTATTAACTACATTAACTCCACCACTTGAAGATCGTTTATTTTTATCAAGATACTCTTGAAGTTTAGCCTTTAAACTTTCTTTTGATATTTTTGTTCTAGAAGAAATTAAGTCTAAATGCATATCATGTAATAATGTATCACCATATTGTGATAAATATGACAATAGATTATTCACACAAATTATTTTTTGGTCATTGGAAATATTTTCAGGCAATTCACATATAATTTTAAAAGTTAAATAATCAACACGAGTTTTTATAAGTTTATCAATGGCATTATTACCATGAAGATTTAAAATCTCATCTGCATCTTTTTCTTTAAAGCCTTCATAGTTAACAACTGAAACATTTAATCCATTTTCAAATAATTGTTTACCAATTGATAAATTAGCATCATTACCAGCTTGATCATTATCAAAACTTAAAATAACATATTTTAAGTTATTTAGTGTTTGTAATAATGCCATATGTTTGGAAGTTATTGCAGTTCCCATAGTACCAACAACATTATCATATCCGGCTCTAGTGTATGCAATAACATCCATAAATCCTTCACAAATAATAACAAAATCTTTATTTGCTGATTTTATGTTATTAAAGTTATAAAGTATTTCGCCTTTTTTAAATATTTTTGTTTCTTTAGTGTTTGAATACTTACTTTCAGATTTGCCTGTTCAATCACGTCCGCTAAAACCAACTAAATTACTATTCTCATCGTAGATAGGGAAGGTAATTCGATTAAATAAAAAAGGAATAGCCTTATTGTCATTTGTTTCAGTAGCTATACCAACATCGAACAATTCTTGTAGATTAAATACTTTATGTTTTGGTAAGTTATCACCAAAGAATTCATCTTTGTTAGTTAATCAATCAATCATTTTGTATTTATCATTGACTGCATAACCAATATTAAATTTCTTAATTATTTCTTCATTTAATCCACGCTTATGTAAGTAATCTAATATTGGTTTGTTCTCATCATTATAAAGTACACCAGTGTAAAATTCATTTGCACGAACATTAGCTTGTACTAATCTTTGTTCAGTAGGAGATAATGATTTTGCATTTTTTATATTAAAGTTAAAACCATTTAAATCATAATTAGTTAATTCAGCTACTTTTTTAACAGCTTCTAAATATGTAGTTTTTTCATATTTAGATACAAAACTAAAAACATCGCCTTTAGCACCACAAACAAAACACTTTCAAATTTTCTTTTTTGGTGAAATTGAAAGCGAAGGGTGTGTGTCAGGATGGAAAGGACATAGTCCAAAATAGCTAGAACCTTTTTTCTTTAAAGCAATATAGTGAGAAATAACATCAACAATATTTGTGCTATTTCTTATATCATCAATTAAATTTGAAAGGCTTGTGTTTTTAATCATTCACTATATTTTATTTTTGTCTAAATATTTTATGATATCGGTAATCTTGATTCTTTCTTGTTCCATTGTATCACGATTTCTTATTGTTACACATTGATCTTTTAATGAATCATAGTCAAATGTGATGCAAAATGGTGTACCAATAGCATCTTGACGACGATATCGTTTACCAATAGAGCCACTTGTATCAAATACTGCAGAAATATTTTTACTAATGATGTCATTAAAAATTTTTAATGCATTTTCTTGTAGTTTATTTACAAGTGGAAGAATTGCAACTTTATATGGTGCAAGTTCATAAGTTAAATGCATTACTACTCTTGCATCGTCGCCTTTTAATTGTTGTTCTTCATAAGTATCACAACAAATTGCATAGAACAATCTTTCAACGCCTAATGATGGTTCAATTACATAAGGAATAATTTTTTGATTTGTTTTTTCATCTAAATACCATATATTTGCCTTAGATGTTTTTGCATGACATTTTAAATCATAGTTGCCACGATTAGCAATTCCTCATAATTCACTAAAACCATGAGGAAATTTATATTCAATATCTACAGTACGTGATGAATAGTGTGATAAATCATTTTTATTATGTTCTTTTAATCTTCAGTTTTCGGCATCTAAATGAACTATATCTTTAATGAAATGTTGAATTTTATCTAATTGTTGTTCAAATAATTCTGCTGCATTATCTGGATATGTAAAGTATTCACATTCCATTTGTTCAAATTCTCTAGTTCGGAAAATAAAATTTCCTGGGGTAATTTCATTTCGAAAAGCTTTACCAATTTGACAAATAGCAAAAGGCAATTTCATTCTTGAAGTTCTTTGAACATTCATGAAATTTGTAAAAATACCTTGTGCAGTTTCTGGTCGTAAATATGTTTCATTTTTATCGTTGCTTACAACACCTAAGTATGTTTTAAACATTAAATTAAAATTTCGAATGTTAGTTCATTCTTCTTTTCCACAAACTGGACATTTGATATGATTTTCTGCAATTATTTTCTCAATTTCGCTGTATGGAGTATTTTCAGAAACTAGAATTTTAGTTGCTGACTCAATTAACTTATCTGCACGAAAGCGATTATGACAACTCTTGCAATCAATTAGAGGATCGTTAAAGTTTTTTAAATGGCCACTAGCTTCTCACACAGTTGGATTTAAAATAATACTGCTATCAATTCCTACAGCATTTGGTTGTGTAGTAACATATTCTTTTCATCATAAGTTTTTAATGTTTTGTTTTAACAAAACACCTAATGGTCCATAATCTCAACCATTGGCAATTCCACCATAAATTTCAGAACATGGATACACAAAACCATAATTTTTTAAATGGTTAACTATTACTTCCTGTTTTATATTTTTCATAAACTATGTCAATATTATATATATGCTTGAGAGTATAGATTATGCATTTTTGCAATTTCACAATTTTTGTTTAGTGTATAATAAACATATTATGATGCAAACTTTATGTGAAATGTATAAAATTGGGAAAGGTCCATCAAGTTCTCACACTGTAGGTCCATTCCGTATTGTAAAAAAATACATAAAATATTACCCAGATGTTGATAAATTGCGAGTTCACCTATATGGTTCATTAGCAATTACAGGTAAAGGACATCACACTGATCTATCAATTCAATCAGCTGCTGATGGTAAAAAGGTGGAGATTGTTTGAGATTATACAACCAAGACAGAACACCCAAATACACTAAAAATTGAAGGATTTGAAAAAGATGGTAAACCATTGCCACCTATGATTGCTTTCTCTATTGGTGGTGGATCAATTCTAATTAAAAACGATCCATATCCTGAAAAGTTAGATGTATATCCTCATACCAAATTTGCTCAAGTAAGCAAATGATGTACAACACACAAGAAAAATTTAGTTGAATATGTAAAACATTTTGATAAACAAGGCTATAAACATTTAACTGATGTATGAAAAGCTATGAAAAAGACTGTTATTGATGGAATCAATGACACAGAGCCATTTAATGGCCCAATTAAAATTGAGAAAAAAGCAAACATAGTAATGAAGAATATTAAGAAAGCAAAGCTTCCTAAAGATTCAATGGAATATGTTATGGCTTATGGTTATGCAGTTGCTGAACAAAATGTTCTAGGTAAAGACATGGTTACTTCACCAACATTAGGTTCCGCTGGTATAATTCCTGCTGTTTTATATTATGCTAATGTAAACAAAAAATTCTCAGAGAGTAAAATTATTGAAGCACTAGCTGTTGCTGGTGTAATTGGTAACTGCTATAAACTAAATGGAAGTGTTGCTGGTGCAACTGGTGGTTGTCAAGCTGAAATTGGTGTATCATGCTCTATGGCAGCTGCTGCATATTGCTATTTATTAGGTGGAAATCTTCAAGAAATAGAAATTGCTGCAATTATTGCTATGGAACACCATTTAGGTTTAACATGTGACCCATTATTAGGTTATGTATATATTCCATGTATTGAACGTAATGCTACAATAGCTCCAAGAGCAATTTCTGCTGCACATCAATCACTTATTACTAATGGTAGACGTAATGTATTTAGTTTAGATGATATTGTTGATGTTGAGAAATGCACAGGATCTGACTTAAAAGATATTTATCGTGAAACTTCTCTTGGTGGATTAGCAAAGATCTACGAACAACGTTTTTCAAAAAACAAAGATAATTAACAAATTAAAAAATAAAAATTAAAGTACAGGTTACCCTGTACTCCCAGAATGACATCTTAAGTGCAACACTTGAATTATAGGTGAAGTATTAAAAAAATGTCAGCAAAAAATTATATCGAATAAAGTCTCAAATTTATATATAGTTAAGTATATATGAAATTAAAGTTATCAAAAAAAACTAAAACTTTTCTTTCAGTTGCTACTGCGATTATTGCAAGTACAGCAGTAACAACTCTATTGACATCATGTTCATCAGCAAAAGAAAGCGATATCATTGACACAGGCGGATATGATAAAGAATATGGCATTAATGATGCAACATATAAACGAATGGAAGAAGATTTTAAAACGTTATATAAATCTCAGTTAGATGGAAAAAAATCATCGGGTGAGATTGATGATAGTACATATAATCTAAACTTATCTACATTTCAAAATAATCTAAACTCCATTCATACTTCACTTTATAGTGATGAAAATAAAACTTTAAGTTATACGATTAGAACCAATGTTCTAAGAGATTATGCAAGAAATAATTATGGGATCAGATTATCAAGACAATCTAATGTTAGTTTGTC
>CADCCU010000009.1 GCA_902800015.1 uncultured Ureaplasma sp.
AAATAATTGACAATTTAAGTTCAAAATTTGAAAGGACAAATATTATGAATTTATTAGTCAAAAAAGTGTTAATCCTGAAACTGGTGAAATTTGATTTACCCATGCAAGATTAAGATCAGTAGCTTTTAATCTAGGTAAATTAATTCTAAATAAAACATTATTTAATTTTCTTAATAATTGTGAAGTAAAGAGTATGAATAATGTTCTTGAGGGTGGAATTAATTCTCCTATAAGACACTTATTAAATTGCAATAGAGGTACAAACTTTACTGGTCAACAAAAAATAGTTGAAATTTATTTGGTAAAAAGAAGTATGTTTTGAAACAAGATTTCTATGCTACTAAATAGTGAAAAACCAACTTTTTTTGCAACATAGCTCACATCAATTTTAATGCTAACATTAAAAATAAATTATGTTAATGTATAATATGAACATTATGAAAAACGAAAAAATTAAAACTACTTGTTGTGATGCAAACACAGCAGTTGGTAATATTGCTTATTCATTTAGTGAATTAGCAATCATTTATCCAATTACTCCATCATCAACAATTGCTGAATACATTGATGAACAATCAACACATGGTAAATTAAACTTATTTGGTAGCCGTGTTCAAGTAACTGAAATGCAAAATGAAAAAGGTGCTGTAGGTGCCTTACATGGTAGTTTGCTAGCTGGAAGTGTATCTAATACATTCACTTCAAGTCAAGGATTATTATTAATGATTCCTAACATGTATAAAATTGCTGGTGAACTTTTACCATGTGTTATCCATGTAACTGCAAGAACTGTTGCAGCTAATGCTCTATCAATTTATGGAGAACAATCTGATGTAATGGCATGCCGTCAAACTGGATTCTGCATGCTAGCATCTAATAACCCGCAAGAAGCACAAGACTTAGGAATGATTGCTCATATAGCAACATTTAAAACATCAATTCCTTTCTTACACTTCTATGATGGTTTTAGAACATCACATGAAATTAATAAGATTAAATTAATTGATGAAGATGTAATGAAAAAGATGTTTCCTGAAAAGGAAATTAATAATTTCAAAAATCGTGCATTATCAAATGTAAAACCTCATCAATCTGGAACTGCAGAAAATTCTGACATTTATTTCCAACACCGTGAAGCATGTAACATTTATTATGATCAAGCATATGACAAAATAGTTAAAGTAATGAATGAGTTCGGTAAGTTGACTGGAAGAAAATATACACCATTTACATACTGTGGTAGCAAAACTGCAACTGATGTTGTAGTTTTAATGGGTAGTGGTTGTGATACTGTTGAACTTGTAGTAGATAAGGCTAAACTTCCTGCTGCTTCAGGTGTATTAAAAGTTCATTTATACCGTCCATTTAATTCTAAAGCTTTTGTTGAATCATTACCAAAAACTGTAAAAAACATAACTGTTCTTGACCGTACAAAAGAAGCTGGCGCAGTTGGTGAACCATTATATGTTGATGTTGCTTCAGCATTAAAAGAAAATGGTTGCAACAAAATCAATGTTTATGCTGGTAGATATGGTATTGGTGGAAAAGACTTTACACCAAATAATGTTATTAGTGTGTTTGAAAACATGCATGCTAAAAAACCAATTAATCATTTTAGTGTAGGCATTAATGATGATGTTACATTCAGATCATTACCTGAACCAAGAAAACCATTTGATGTTAAATCAAAAGATTATGAATGCATTTTCTATGGATTAGGATCTGATGGTACAGTTTCTGCAAACAAAAGTACTATTAAAATTATTGGTTCTAAAACTAATAAAGCTATTCAGGCATTTTTTGAATATGATTCAAAGAAATCTGGAAGTTTAACAGCTTCACATTTAAGAATTTCTGATGAAGAAATTAAAAAACCATACATTGTTCAAAATGCAGATTTTATTGCTATTCATAACTATGTATTCGTTCATAACTTTGATATTTTATCTAATATTAAACCTAATGGTCGTGTTTTATTAAACACTGATTTATCACCTGAACAATTAGCTCGTGATTTACCAGATAATTTTAAGAAACAATTAAAAGAAAAAAATATTGAATTATATGCAATTCCTGCATTTAAAGTTGCAATTGCTAGTGGATTAGGCAATCGTGTTAACACCATTATGCAAGCATGTTTCTTCAAGATTACAAATATTATTGATTTCAATGTTGCTATTGAAGAAATGAAATCATATGCTGCAAAATCATATGCAAAGAAAGGTGAAGCGATTGTTAAGGCTAACATTGTCGCTATTGATAATGCAACAGCTCAATTAAAGAAAATAGATACTAAACCAATCATTAGTGCTAAAACAGAATCATTTGTTAAAAAATACATTGATAGCGACTTCTATAACAAGATTATGAAACCTATTAGTGAAAAGAAAGGTAATGATATACCTGTATCATTCTTTTCAGCTGATGGTTCATACCCAACTGGAACTGCACAATATGAAAAACGTGGTATCGCTGAAATGATTCCAGTTTGTGATCAAAATAAATGTATTCAATGTGGTATGTGTTCATTTGTTTGTCCACATGCAGCTATAAGAAGTTACGTTTTAGATAATACAGCTGTTAAAGGTGCTCCTAAAACTTTAAAAACAAAAGCAGCTATTGGTATTAAAGATGCTAATTATGCTGTACAAGTTTCACCTTTAGATTGTACAGGATGTAAATCATGTGCTAACATTTGTCCAGTTAAAGCTTTAGAAATGAAACCAGCTAAAACTGAAAATCCTGTACAAATTAAGAATTATGAATTCTTAGAAAAAGCTAAGAAATATGATCAAGATAAGATTTTCTCTGTATTTGGTAAACCATCAGTAAAAATGGTACAATTCTTAAAACCTTATTTTGAATTTAATGGTGCATGTGCTGGTTGTGGTGAAACTCCATATGTTAAATTAGTTTCACAACTATTTGGTGACCATTTAATTGTTGCTAACGCAACAGGATGTAGTTCAATTTACAGTGGTAGTGCTCCAAGTTGTCCTTACACTGTTAATGACCAAGGTCATGGTCCAAGTTGAGCAAACTCTTTATTTGAAGATAATGCTGAATTTGGTTATGGTATGTACTTATCATATAAGTACCAACGTGATAACTTGTTTAAACAATTATCGGAAGTAAGTGAACAGTTAAAAGATGCTGATATTAAAAAGACAATTACTAACTTACTAAGTGCATGAAATGATGCTAAATCAAATGATATTGCTTATGATTTAATTGACAAAGCAAAGAAATCAAATGATAAAACAGTTGCTAAGTTTATTGATATAAACAAAAACTACTTAGGCAAGAAATCATTCTGGATTATAGGTGGTGATGGTTGAAGTTATGATATTGACTCAGATGGTGTTGACCATGTATTAGCTAGTGGTGCTAATGTAAACATCTTAGTACTTGACACTGAATTATATTCAAATACCGGTGGTCAAGCTTCAAAAGCTACACCTATGGGTTGTGTAACTAAGTTTGCTTCTAGTGGTAAATTAACACGTAAGAAAGACTTAGGTGAAATTGCTATGACATACAAAGACGTATATGTAGCACAAGTTTCTATGGGAGCAAATCCACAACAATTAATTAATGCAATGGTTGAAGCTGAATCATACAATGGTGTAAGTTTGATTATTTGTTACGCTCCATGTATTAACCATGGTGTAAACATGTCAATGTCTCAAAACATCGAAAAAGAGGCAGTTCAATCTGGATACTGATCTCTATACCGTTATGATCCACGTAAACAAAACCCAATGAGTATTGATTCATCTGCTCCAACAATGAAATATGTTGATTTCATTAAAAAACAAAATCGCTACGCAAACTTAATTAAATCTCAACCTGCAAAAGCTGAAGAATTATTTAAACAAAGCGAAAGTAATGCTGCAGATCGTAGAAATGAATTAACTAAACATTAGTTTATTTATTTTCAATGTTTAATAAAAATAGTGGCCACATGGTCACTATTTTATTTTTAATCTTGAATAAACTTTTTTGCAACATTACTCTTTTTTGAGTATTGTATTGGATATATAAAAGTAATTAATAATTTACTCAATGTAAATTTCTTCCATTTTGGTGTTTTTATAATAGCTTTTTACAGTTTTACTTGTAATGACCTTTGAATTATCAAAATTAATTAATGTCATATTGTTAGCATCTCTTACACGGCTCATACCTACATATAATTGTCCATATGTAAAAATATTTTTACAATCAATAACAATTGCATCTAAAGTCATTCCTTGTGATTTATGAATGGTTAGTCCATATGCAGGAATAACAGGTATTTGTTTCATATAGGCAATTGTTTTGTTATAGTAGTCAAGTTTTTTTCAAGTATGTCTTTTTAAAATTATTGGTTTTGTTTGATTATCAATTAAAACTTCAATGTTGTGCTCTTTTAGTTTTGTGATGGTTGCTTTAGTACCATTAACAAAACGATTTTTAGGATCATTATAAATAATGATTACTTTGGCGCCTATTTTTAAATCGAGTTTTTCTTTAGCAATGCACTCACGAATAATAGCATCTTTATTATATTGCTTTCTTTTACCAGCAACTGTAGCAACATATGTTATCATTTCACCTGGTAATTTAGCAATCTTATCATTATTAAATTTATCACATTCTTCATTTGTAGCAAAGAAAACTGTGTCATTTACAGTTGGCTTTCTCTTTTCACATTTTTTTATTAAATCTTTAACTTTTTTTGAGTCTACTTTTCCTTCTTTAATTTCATCAAGACAACGAACAAAGTCATTATCATTTTGACGATGAACATGAACTAATTTGTAAATCTTAATATTGCCTTTGATTCATGGATCACTAGTAAAAATTCATTGATTCTTTTTTATTTCATTTTCTAAAACTACAGGTGGAATTTGAAAAAAATCCCCTGAAAAAACAACAATTTTACCGCCAAAAGGTAAATTGTTTTCACATGCTTTTTTTAATATAGCATCAATTAATGTAAATTGATCAGCACGAAGCATTGAAATTTCATCAATAATAATAACATCAAATTTTGCTAGACGTTTTTTTAAAGCTTGAAATTGAAATGTGTGTGAAAAATAATTTAAATAATTAACATTCTTTTGAATGTTAATTCCCATAAATTTATGAATGGTAACACCACCAATATGAAAAGAACTTAGCCCAGTTGTTGATGTTAATACAGCATTAACACCTACAGCATTTAATTCATTTTTTAAGTTTTGTAGTAACGTTGTCTTACCTACCCCAGCACTACCTGTTAAAAAAAATGAATGTTTTTTATTGATGATTTCACTTTTAAGAATATTTAAAAATTCTAAACTTGTAAGAAATTTCATGGATTATTTGGCACTATTGCTTTGCTTTTTTTAGTCAAAGACAATATTATATTATTACATTAAAATTATCTTTGTGACAAACTATATTTTTTATATAATATATAAAGAAAGAATTTAGGTAAAAACATGAAGGTTATTAAAACTGAAAAAGCACCAGCTGCTTTAGGTCCATATGAAGCTGGTATTAAAATTGGAAAATTTATTTTTACATCAGGACAAATCCCACTAGATCCTGCAACAAATCAATTAGTTACAGGTTCTATTGAGGAACAAACACATATGTGTTTAAAAAATATTAAAGGTATTCTTGAAGCTGAAGGATATTCATTAAATGATGTAGTTAAAACAACAGTTTTCTTGTCAGATATGAATAATTTTGATGCAGTAAATAAAGTTTATGCTGAATATTTTGTTCAAAACAAACCTGCAAGAAGCTGTATTCAAGTTGCAAAATTACCTAAAAATGCAGGTATTGAAATTGAAGTTATTGCATGTAAGGAGTAATAAATGAAAAATAAAAAAATAAATTCAACAACGTTTGAAACTAAACGAGAAGCTAAGCCTATAGGCCCAAGTGTTGAAATGAAAACTGAAACTGCTGGAAAAATCGGTTTATTTGGTGCAATTTCAATTATTATTGGTTCCGTATTTGGTGTAGGTATTTTCTTAAAAAACAATGGTGTTTTCAAAAATAACAATGGAAACCCATGGGGTGTTTTACTTTCTTGAGGACTAGTATTTATCATTGCATTTGCAACAGCATTCTCATATGCTGAAATCACACGTGTTAGAACACGCACAGCTAACTCAGGTCTATCCGGTTGAAGTGAAAGATATGTAGGATATAATTTCAGTAGATTCTTGAAGATAATGTATCCATTCTTCTATTATTCGGTTTATCTCTTTGCAATGTCAATTTTCTTTGCTGAAGCATTATTTTGTATAAATCCTAATTTTTTACAACCAGATTCAAGTGGTCAAATTGTTCAACCTACAATTACAGGTCAAAGTATGTGGTCAATTTGAGGTATTGGTTTTGGTGTTTCATTACTAATGTTAATGGCAAACTGGATTAACGGATATTTTGTATCTAAATCAATGATGCCTATTTCAATTATTAAATTTGTCCCAATCCTAATGGTAATTATCTTTGGTATTTGGGGTGGAATACAATCACAAGGTGGATATTTCAACCCAGACAATTATAATAAAGAACAATTTAACTCTGGTGAATTTAATCCAAAAGGTGTATTAAATTCATTACCTGCAATTATGTTTGCATTTGACTCATTCTTAATTGTTGGTAATATATCTGAAAATGTTAAGAACCCTAAGAAAAATGTTCCTATTTCAATTATTGTTTCAATGATAATTTGTGGAGTATTCTATATCTTAGTAACAATTTCACAATTACTATGTGGATACGGAAACCCATATGGTATCTTCCAAAAAATCTTTGCTAATAATGAAACATTAAAAACTACATTTACAGTAATTATCTCAGTATTGATGTCTATTTCATTATTTGGTTGTGTAACATCATTATCTGCTGCATTTATTAACACAACACAAGCTGCTGTTAATGAAGAAGTAATCATTGGTTCAAGAACAATCAAAAAAATTACTAATGGTGCAAAAAATAAAACAACTGGTGGATTTATAATGTCAGTAATCATTATTTCTTTCTGGTTCCTATTAGTTGGTGTTATTTCTGCAGTATTGAACACAGACCAAATTGTTGATGGATTATCTAATATTTGTGTTGTATTAATTTTCACAGTGTATGGTTTTGTATCATTAATGTCTGTTGTAAATAGATTTACACATCGAGTACCACAATCTGAAGTATCTTATCAAAAAGGTCAAGTAGTCTTTGCAACTATTGGTACATTAGGTTGCTTCTTAGTACCACTTTACCAAATGATATATGTATTCATTATTCAAGTAGCACAAAATCCAAATGATACATACGGAGCATGAGGTTTATTCTGGGGCGGAAATCAAATTAGTAGTTTAGTTGCTTGCTTAATTTTCTGAGTTGGTGTAATATTATTTATTGGATTCCCATTCCTTAACGACTTATTAATAAAACTAACAAATAAAAAATATTCACAAGCATTATTGTGACAAAGAGTAAAAGTAAATAACAACATTAAAGTTAAAAAATAGTTTCAACTAATTAAAGATATATTCTAAACATTAACTGTAATATGAAAACAACATTAAAGATTATATTTGCTGTTTCACCATGTACATTAGTTACACCGGTCTTGTTGACAAGTTGTGGTAATAAACAACATACTTTCACCTTTTTTAATGGTGAAGACTGAGGCACTAACTATTGATATGATTTAGTTAAAGGTAAAACATTTGAAAATGATTCAGAATGAGTAAACGACTTAACAAAACTATGTATTAATTATGGTCTTGATCATTTTAGCACTTGACATAATAAAATAACAAAACAAAAATTTGAACCTGATGGAATAAAAGAAAATTATATTAAAAATTTATATTGTTCATCTGAACAACAAGCAATATTTATGTATGCAAATTTAGGTGGCGATTTTTGAAATCTTCCACTTCATAAACATGAAGAACCAATAGATACAAAATCCACAAAAACATCAGAATTTTGGGGAGAAGTTGATCTATATATACCTTATGGTGAAGAAACTCAATATATTGATTGTTACACATCATACGATATTCATGGTTCTGATTATAATTACATTACATCTGCATTAGATAAAAGCACCAATCCTTTTGATATAGTTGTTTATCATGGGGTTGAATCATTAGAAGTTGAATATTGAGATCAATTAAAAGAATATATAAAACATACTGATAAAGGTTATGATTATTCTGATTGTGTAGGAAAAACATTTACATCTTATGGTTTTTTAGCATGTAGTGCTAATCGACCATATTGTGAAAAATTCTTTGAATGAGGTCCTGAAAATCCAAATCCTCTTAAAGAACCAGTAATGTTTATCATTAAAGTCCCAAAAGATACAAAAGGATATACTTATATTGCAAGTTGAAATGATTTAAAATATTGGCCTGAAAATTCAAAAGAAGCCGAATGAATGAGTATGTTAAATATAAATACTAAACTTCAAATTGAAGCAGTGCAAAAAGAAAAAGGTATAAACTATTTTACTGTTAAAGTAATTAATGAATAATTACAAATTATTTTTTAAATAATTCTTATCAAATAATTCAACTTCATCTGGTGTGCCAAGACATATAATATCACTTGGTTTAATTTCAAATATACTTATTTGTTTTTTCTGTTTAATCATATATTGATACATTGGACAAATATAAGCTTCCTTATATTTTTTTATAATCTCATCTTTAAAATTTAAGTATATTTCTTTAAAATATATTCATTTAGCGAAATAATAACAACCAACTGATGCATGATCAGATATTCTTATTTTTTCACTTGCTGCAATTGCTATATCATTTACATCAGTTTTAATAAAGCTCCAATGATCTCCTGGTAAATTTGCAGTAATTACATTACCATCATGTTTAAAAATATCTTCAGTTATTTTGCTTGGATTTAAACTCGTATCGATGTTATAAATTACAATCTTGTCATCATCACTAAGATATTTATCGCATAAAAATGCACTTGTTGCTTGACCATCTGTTGTTTTATCAACAAACACAAAATTGTATTTTTTAATTCCTAATGATAATAATTCATTTTTAACAAATGATTCATCAAAATTATTTTTGTTGAAAACAAAAATAAATTCTTCATTAAATAAGTTCTTAAATGAAATAAGTGATCAATAGAACAATGACTTATTATTAGCCTTGATCATATATTTAGGCTTATTAATACCAACTTTTTTAAATCGTGAGCCTTGGCCAGAAGCAGTGATAATTATTTTCATAATTTAATAATATCACAGAAATGTTGCACTCCAGTAGCAAGCATGATAATCTGTCGATCTTTATTATCATTATGAAGCGCAACCATAGATAAAAATTGTAGTGATTCGATTAATTTTATTTCTTTTGCAGTCTTTTTAATAAATGCATCTTCATTAAAAACATCTTGTAAATCAAAAATTCTTTGTGTAGTATAAATTTTATATTCAAGATGTTTATTAGTAATTTTATATCTAAATTTATCTTCAATAATATAGTCATAGTAGCCATACAAACATTGATAAATCTTAGCATAATCATAATAGATATCACCATATTTTTTATCATCACCAAAGCTTCCTCTTGGATCAATAACTTTTAATGTAGCTCTATCAAAAAAAGCAAAAACGTTTGAAAATACTACATCACCATGACAAAAACAAATGCGGTCTTTTGTTGGCGTACAAATTCAGGCTATCTTATTAGGTTTATTGTTTTTAGTTGATTTTTCAAGTTTCTTTTTCTGATCTATTAAGTATTTAATGATAGTTTTTACTGATGGATATTTATTTTTATTGATTGTGATAAAATTACCTTTAAAGAAAAAAGATAAGTGATCAAGATTAGATATCTCTTTAATACGAGATATAGTTTTATCAAGATAAAATTTAATCAAATTCTTTTTTCAATATTTAATATCTAAGTTCTTAGGTTTTATTGAATTACAAACTAAGAAAAATTTTTTATAAGCTAAACATATAGCTTCGTAATCCATTTTAGTTGTTAATGAAAATAATGTTTGGTGAATTGTCTTACCACTAATTGCTTCATATTTAATTCATGGTAATTTTTTGTTTTCACTGTAATCAATGATATTAGGTATATATTGCTTTATTAATGCAGGTGAATTAATATATCAATTAATCTCATTAATGAATTTTTCTACATCATTAGAACTTTTTTCAATATATTTACCGTGGTTAAGAAGTTTAATTTGATTAAAACATCTTGGGTTAGTTATTTTCATAAATAAATTTGTCCTTTAAATATGTATGAAAATATAAAATACCCATACATATATGTTTATGTATAATGTTATTATACAATTCGATAACCGCAAGAAACACTATTATGATTTTACTTTTCGTTAGACATTGTAGAACTGATTACAACATAAAAAACTTATGGTGTGGTTTGTCTGATATCGATATTTCAGCAAATTCTATAAACGACATGCCAAATCTTATTGAACAAATGAAAAATTATAAGGTTGATAAAATTTATTGTTCGCCTTTAAAAAGAGCGAAAAAAACGGCAGAACTTATAAATGAAAATTTGGGTGTCAAGATTGACATTGAACCATTAATAACTGAACGAAACTTTGGTTCCCTTGAAGGCAAACAGTGTACTACAAAAGATAAAAATGATTTAGCAAGCTGAATATTCAATACTGATCTTAATGCTGATGCTGAAAAAATACAAGATATGTATTTTAAGCGCATAAAAAAATTCTTTGATAAACTTACTAAAGATCCAAAAAATAAAAATAAGACTTTTTTAATAGTTTCGCATTCTTGAGTATACCGCTTGTTGTTGTTTTATTTAAGTAATGAAACAAAACCTGAATTGATAAAAATTCCACCAAAATCTTTATATTTGTATAAATTTGAAATCTAATGATTAGACTGGCAACAAAAAATTTTTATGCGAAATTTAAATTCTGGCTTAATTTGCCATATTTTATTATTTCGTTTTTTGCTATAATTGCTATTTTATATTTCCAAATTAATCATATTATAGTTCATGAAAACTCTACAAATATCGATTTACCATTAACTGTAAATATGTGAATTGTAACTGGTACATGTTGTTTAACATTTATTTACATATTAATCAATATGATATTAAAAATTTGTGTTTCTAAGATGTTAATTAATGAAACATATACAATAATACATCGTACTAAGGTTCCTAAAGTTTTACCTAAAGTAGTATATGTTTATACTACACATGATGATTTTATGCCTGCAAGATTATTACAAAATATGCAACAATCTTATGAAAATATTGAATATTGAATTTCTGATGGTTCAGGAAGGGATGAAACAAAACAAGCTATTGATAAGTTTGTAAAGCAACATAAGAATGTTCATCTTTACCGCATGGATCGACCTAGTGAAAACAAAGCTGATAATCTAAACTCATTTTTAAATTTTACCAAGAAAAATTTTAATTATTTATTAATAGGAGATGCTGATGTTGCATTTGATAAAGATTTTGTAAAATCTTCATTGCCTTTGTTTTATTCAAAAAATTTTACAAATTTAGTTTTCGTAAGTCCAGTTGTTAGTGAATATAAAACAAATAATTTATATTCTAATATTTTTAGAATCTTTGATAATGTTATATTGTCTAGAATTGTTAAAGAAATAATAAACGTAGAGGAATACAATGAATTACGTAGTAGCTGTGGTCTAATATCAATGGAATACTTAGCTAATAATAACTATAAATTCCCTAATTCTTGTTTAGAAGATTGATATGTAAGCAATGACTGCATGCGATATAATTTTGTTGGTTTTGCAAACATTACAGTAAATGCAACAGAATCATTTGATAAAGATTATTACGCCTCAGAAAAAAGATTATCACGTGTTGCAGAATGAGCTACAAAATATACAAAAGAATATACTTTTAAAAATGTAAATGATAAGAACAGCAAATATTTTAATAGAAACTTTTTGTTACATATGTTCTTTCCTTTTGTTGTTTTGTTTTTTATACTAACTACTGTATTAACTATTACAGTGTACATCAAAAATTTTAATGACATTATTGCAAAAGCTCATACATTAAGTGCTTTTATTTTAAACTTTGCAGTTTTGGCTACGATAATAATCTTAAAGCTTTCTGAAGTATGATATTTTAGTGGTTTTAAAATTATGTGTTTATGTGCAACTTTCTTTCTTTTTTACATAACAATACAATTAAGAATAAATACAAAATCTTGGTGAAATGCTGCTGTATTTTCTAAATATTCAACTTTTGTACCATCCCATAGTTCACACGCATTAAATAATAAAAATGTTAGAATTTTTATTTGCTTTTTATTATGAATAATTTTTACTGCTATGCTAGCTACATTAATTTTTTTATGTATCCGTTACAACGGATTTAACAATCTAGCTATTTTTTATGGTTATATGCTAGGATTTGTCTTACTATTTATTCTTTCAATGACACAATTCACAGTTTTATTTTGTCAATTAATTTCAAAAATAAAATCAAACCCAGAGTATGATAAAAATAGATTTGTTTGTTCTGACTTTGATTATTTTCGAGTAAAAAAAGTTATTAAAAAAATTAAAAAGAATCAAAAATATATAGAGTTAGAGGATAAAAATGTTTAGTCTAAAATCTTTTGATTATTATCGCAAAGCAAGATTTTGGATAATTTTCTATCCAATGGTTTATTTTATTATCACAGGATTATTAATTGGTTTTTTACAATTATTTTCTAAGTTTTTATTCAACAATATATCTATAAGTATTATTGCTATAGTTAATTTTGCATGAGCTGTTTCTATTGGAGCTATTTCATTTATTGTTATTTTTTTAAGAATTATTTTAAAATGGAAAGTTCGCAAGATGTATGTCTACGAATGTATAAGTATTATTGTAAATACAAAATTGCCAGAAAAATTACCTAAAGTGGTATATGTATATACAACACATGATGATTTTATGCCTGCAAGAATGTTGCAAAACATGCAGCAAACATATACAAACATTGAATACTGAATTTCTGATGGTAGTGAATTAACGGGAACCAAAAAAACAATAGATAATTTTATCAAAAAACATAAAAATGTTCATCTTTATCGTATGAAGAGACCAAGCAAGAACAAAGCTGATAATTTAAATTCATTTTTAGCAAACCATAAATCCAATTTCGATTACCTAATGATTAGTGATGCTGATGTTGCTATTCAAAAAGATTTTGTTGATAAAAGTTTAAAGTTTTTTTATTGTAATAATCAAAGAAACTTAGCATTTGTAGTACCAACATTTCAAGATTATGGTGTTGACACCTTATATAGTAATTGTGCAAAGCAGTTTATTAATAATAAATATATTTTTAAGGACTCACAAACATCACTTAGAAAACAACGTATAGCAGAATTAGCAAGCGCTACCGCTTTAATTTCATGTGATTTTTTAAAACATGTTGGTTATAAATTTCCTAAAGGAAATGCTGAAGATATATATTTAGCCTTTGATGTCATCAAAATGGGATGAACTGGTTTCTGTAATCCTTTATGTGTGTCAATGGAAGAATACGAACATGATATTATTGCAAGTAATAATAAAAATGCAAGAATCATTGGTTGGAATGGTAAGTATACAAGAACACATATGTTCTACAACAACACTAATAAATATAAAGGAACGCTATATGAAAAATACTCTATTGTTTTCTCATTCCCATTTATTGTTGCTGCTCTAGCACTTTTTCCAGTGATATTTATTGCGATATATGATTTAATAGTTTCTGGTGGTATATCTAATTACAAAATTTGGGGTACATTATGTGCTTTTATACCAACTGTAATTCTTTTGTTTGTTTCCTTAATCATTGAAGGCACAAAAACAAATGATAAATATTCAATGTTTTGAGGATTTCCAGGCTTTCTAATGATTTGTTTTTATCTATCATTTTTAATTTTGATTATTAAGATATGATGAAAATATGTTGTTTTTGATAAAACTGAAAAATTCATTCCTACACATATTAAAAAACAAAAGCAAAGTAAAAGAATAAGTGGCTATGTTGTCGGACTAATAATCGCTAGTTTATTACTATTTGTTGTACTGTTTACATTTATTTGGTTTAATTTAATCCAGATGAATTACGGATGCTTCTATTCCTTCATTTTGTTAGTATCAAGCATTGGGCTTATTTGATTATCATTCTTATCAACTTTAATTTTATATGGTGTTTCACTTATTCCTGCTAACAAATCATACAATGAAAATGAATTTGTTTATTGTAAAAACAAATATTTGCAATTCAATGAAATCATTGCACAATTTAATAAAAAGAATAAAAACAAATTTAAACGTATTTTATAGTTATAAAAGCAGGACATAACATTGCAATCAAAAAATAATTATTTAGAAATTAAAAAAATTATTGAAAATGCTAAGTTTCTTGTTGTGTTTACAGGCGCTGGAGTTTCAGTAGAAAGTGGCATTCCACCTTTTACAGGTGTTGGTGGTTTATGAACTCAATATGATCCAAAATTTATTGAACTTAATTATTTCTATACACATCCCAAAGAATCATGAGAAGAAATTAAACATATCTTTTATGACTACATGTTAGATAAGGCAAAACCAAATCTTGCACATTTAACCATTGGGAAATGGTCACAAGCAAAAAAAGTCAAAGCAATTATTACCCAAAACATTGACAACCTTCACCAAGCTGGAGGAAGTAATAACGTTATTGAATTTCATGGTACTGTTAAAACATTGAAATGTACTAAATGTGGTCAAATATATAGAGATAAGGATATAAGCTTAGATAGTTTACCACCTACATGTAAAAAATGTAATGGAATATTAAAACCTAATTTTATTTTCTATGGTGAAGGTATTAACCAAGATGTCCATCTTAATGCATTAAAATACATCACTAAAGCTGATGTATTATTAATTATTGGTACTTCAGGTCAAGTTATGCCTGCTAACCAATTACCTTTTATTGCTAAACAACAAAACCCTAAAGTTAAAATAATTGAAGTTAATCCTAAAACTTCAACATTTACTCATTCAATAACTGACTATTATTTTGATTCAACTGCTGTTGAATTCTTTAAAGAATTAAATAAGATTAAGCCCTAAGCATTTCATGTTTACGACTTAATTCTTCTAAAGTACGATTATGGTCTTCTTCTGTAGCACCATACTTTTTGACCATTTGTGTAATTACTTCTTCAATCTTTGCAATATCACGATCACCATCAAGACTTAATTGTCTAATACAAGATAGTGCACTTTTGATATCATAAGCATCTTTAGGGATATTTTCCAAATATGGGAATATAACCATTGGAATAATATCTGCCTTATAATGACTAAAACGTTTTCATAATTGTCAGAATTTATCTACATGTCTATTATTTTGTTTAATTGGATTTGTAAGTGATTGTGTTTCTTTATATCCATAAGTATCTCTGGTTTTATGATATTTCTTAACTTTAGCTCATTTATCAGCATCTGGGTCACTGCTGGTAATTTCACCTTTTCATCCTTTAACTTCAATAATAAAAATTCCTGCTTTTGTAACAACTAAACTATCAATTTCTGTAGTATGTTGTGATTTCTTATTGACAAAAAAGATAAATTTTCCATGATTTACTCCTTTACCATCTAATTCATGAGCAATCATTGAATTGATTTTATTATTAACTAATAATTCTGCTTCTTCGCCAGCAAAATCCCTACTAGCTTGTTTCTCTTCCTCGGTCTCGTCGGGTTTTTGCTTTGAAAGACTTCTAACAATTAAAACATATAAAAGTACAAAAACTAGAACACCAACAATTATAAGTGCTATTGCTCAACCTTCCATAATCTATCCTTTTCTTTCTAATTATTAAACTTATTCGTTAATATTAAATATTGTTGTTCTAATTAAAGGTTTCTTACGTTTATTAGATCAAATAAAAAATTGTGATACATTAGCAACAATTCTTCTTAATTGGTTATTGTTAATAAACTTTGCTTTTTTTATTTGTTCTTCAATCTTATCTTTGATACTATAAGCAATTTTGGTAATTAAAGCTTGTGAATCTTTAACAAAGAAAGTTCCTTTAGTAGTTATTACTGGTAAATTCAATAATCGTTTTTGTTTTGAATCAATTACTAAAGTAACATTAAAGATTCCGTTTTCTGACAATGTTTTACGATATTTTAACATTCCAGTAGAATTAGTATCAATTTTACCGTTGTTTACATAAACATCGTACATTTCAATATGTTCATCTGTGGTATATAATTTATGATTTAAAATATGTACAATTTGTCCGTTAGCAATTTGAATAACATTGTCAGGATGAATTCCAGCATCAATAGCATTTTGCTTTAATGCTCTTAACATTTTATATTCACCATGGATAGGAATAATGTATTGAGGGTTTGTTAATTTGAACAATAGTTGTTGTTCAATTTGTGATGCATGACCTGTTGTATGTAGTTTTGTTTCTTTTGAGTTGCTACAAATCTTAACTCCACGCATATACAATAAGTTTAATAAACGTTCAACACTTTCATAGTTACCGGGAATGGGGTTAGAAGAGAAAATGATTGTATCTGTAGGTTTGAATGTTATTCAAACATTATTACCATTTGCTAATTGGTTCAACGCAGCCAATTCTTCTCCTTGAGAACCAGTACATAGAATTAAAATTTCTTCATCACGATAGTTTTTTAAATCTCTTGGTTCAATAAATTGATCTTTAGCAATATTTAAAAAACCAATGTCAATAGAAATATTAACATTGTTGTTCATACTTCGACCCAATAAACAAATCTTGCGTTTGTTTTTTACAGCAATTTGAATTATTTCATCAATTCTTTGAAGATTTGATGCAAAGGTTGCAACAAATACTCTTCCAGGACTTAGTTCAATTATGCTTTTTAATTCATCAATAACATATTTTTCACTTGGTGAAAACCCTTGAGTTTCAGCATTAGTTGATTCACACATTAATAAATCAATATCACGCTTACCAAAACTAGCTAATTTGATTACATCAAATTCATCACCTCGTGTTGATAAATCAAATTTAAAATCACCCGATTCGATAATTCTTGCGTTTTTTGTTTCAATATATACACCAAAAGCATCAGGTATAGAGTGACATACACGATAGAATTCAATTAAAAAATGTTCAGTTTTAATTTTTGTATTATCGTCAATAACCTCAAAAGCTGGCATTTTAGGGATATCAAATTCTTTTAATTTTTTCTTAATCATTTCAGTTGCTAGTTTCGAAGCGTAGATAACAGGAATATTAACTGACATTAATAAATATGGAATACCACCAATATGGTCTTCATGACCATGAGTAATAATTAATCCTTTAATCTTATCTTTGTTTTCAATCAGTGTGTCAAATGGACAAATAATAGCATCAATACCTAATAATTCCTCACTAGCAAATTTAATACCACAATCAACAATGAATAATTCATCGTTTTGTTCAAACACATACATGTTTTTACCAATTTCTTCAATACCACCTAAAGAATAAACTTTAGTTGGATGAACAGTTTTATTTGTAATTTTATCTTCAATTTCTTGTCGTTCTTGTTTTAAATCTTCATTAAAAATTTTCTCAATTATATCAGCCATAACTAATCCTTTATAGTTTAATTCATTCTGGTTTTACAAAATCAGGATTTTCTTTATTAATATGATCATAATAAAGAACGCCTGATAAATGATCAATCTCATGTTGTAGACAAACGGAAAATAAACTTTCGGCGTTTATCTTAATCATTTTTTTGTTAATTAAGTCAAATGCTTCAACGATTATTTTTTGATATCTAGGTACAATTCCATGGTGTTTTTGTAAAACGCTCAAACAACCTTCCCCATCAGATAAATAACACATTCCATATGAATGACTTATTATTTTAGGGTTTGCTAGTAAATATTTATATTCCACATTATTAAATTCGAAATGAATATAAATTACTTTTTTTAATAAACCAACTTGGTTTCCAGCAATTGCAATTCCAGAATTAATTCCGTATTTTTCAGCTTCATTATTGTATGCAATATCAATATACTTAACCATTAAATCAATTAATTTTTGTTCTTCTGGTTTTATATTATTAACATCTAAATCAGATGAATATTGTCTTAATAAAGGGTTCTGGTCACTTAAAATGACGTTTTTTATATCATTCATATAATAGTTATTTGTAAAAATATATTGTAGACTTAATTAAAATCTAATGTATTGATTATATATTTTTTTTGATTTTTAAACTTAACTTTATATAATTTATACCAAATGTGCGCCTTTAGCTCAATTGGATAGAGCGTTTGGCTACGGACCAAAAGGTTGCGGGTTCAACTCCTACAAGGCGCGCCAAAACGGGAAGTAGCTTAGCTTGGTAGAGCACTTGGTTTGGGACCAAGGGGTCGCAGGTTCGAATCCTGTCTTCCCGACCATATTATGGCAGGGTATCTCAGTTGGTTAGAGAACTCGGCTCATACCCGGGGTGTCGTGAGTTCGAATCTCACCCCTGCTACCATAATTCATCGGAGCTTTAGCTCAATTGGTTAGAGCCCCCGACTCATAATCGGTTGGTTATAGGTTCGAGTCCTATAAGCTCCACCATAAAATAAGAAGGCTAAGTTTTTAAAACTTAGCTTTTTTTAAAAAAATTTATCTTAATTTTAATTATTAAATTAAGTAAATCTATAATCATAAATATGAGTACAAAAATTAAAAAAATTTGATTTAAAGAATGAGATGGTTTTAAACCAGGTAACTGGTGTAACAAAATCGATACTCGTGATTTTATTCAATTGAATTATAAACCTTATGTAGGTGATGGTAGTTTTTTAAAAGGACCAACAAAAGCAACAAAATATCTTTGAGATCAAGTTTCAAATCTTTCTAAAAAGGAAAGAAAAAATGGTGGTGTTCTTGCTATGGATACAAGAGCATCATTCATTGATGCTTATGGAGCTGGATATTTATCTGATAAAAAACATCGTAAAGATGAAAAAATTATTGGTGTACAAACTGATGAACCATTTAAAAGAGCTTACATGCCTAAAGGTGGAACTAAAACTGCTAACCAAGCAGCAGAATGTTATGGATTTAAAACAGATCCTAAAATTGTTGAAATTTATACTAAATATACGAAGACTCACAATAGAGCTGTATTTGAAATTTATACAGATGAAATGCGTTCAGCACGTCATACACATATCTTAACTGGTTTACCAGACACATATTCACGTGGAAGAATAATTGGTGACTACCGAAGAATAGCGTTATACGGTATAGATTATTTAATTGCTGAAAAAATCTATCAAAGAAATAGTCTATCAGAAGTTATGTCTGATGATATTATCCGTACACGTGAAGAGATTGCTGATCAACTAGCTGCACTACAAGCGATGAAACGAATGGCTTTAAGTTATGGTGATGATATCTCTAAACCTGCTAAAAATGCACGCGAGGCTTTCCAATGATTATATTATGGATATCTTGCAGCTGTTAAAGATCAAAATGGTGCTGCTATGTCAGTAGGTAGAAACTCTACTTTTTTAGATATTTACATTGAACGTGATTTTAAAAAAGGCATCTTAACAGAATCAGAAGCTCAAGAATTGATGGATCAATACGTTATGAAATTACGTATTGTTAAATTTATGCGTAGTCCTGAATATAATGAAATTTTTTCAGGTGATCCTGTATGGGCCACTGAATCAATTGCTGGTATGGGAATAGATGGAAGAACATTAGTAACTAAAAACTCTTTCAGAATCATTCATACATTAAGTAATATTGGTCCTGCTCCTGAACCTAATTTAACTATTTTGTGATCACCAAGATTACCAACAGGTTTTAAACGTTTCTGTGCTGAATATTCTATTAAATATTCCTCAATGCAATATGAATCTGATGAACTTATTCGAGTTACCCATGGTGATGATTATGCTATTGCCTGTTGCGTTTCTCCAATGAAAGTTGGTAAACAAATGCAATTTTTTGGTGCAAGAGCAAATTTAGCAAAAGCATTGCTTTTTGCAATTAATGGTGGTTATGATGAAATTGTATGTATTAAAGATCCAAAGAATTATGAAAAATATCGTTTAGGACCTAAGCTATCACAGCTACCAACAAATAAAAATGTTCCATTGAATTATGAAGAAATTCGTAAACGATTACATCAAGTAATTGTTTGACTAGCAAAACTATATATCAATACTTTAAATGTAATTCATTATTGTCATGACCGTTACTTCTATGAAGCAGCTCAAATGGCACTTTATGATATCAATGTCTATCGTTTCTTTGCTACAGGAATTGCTGGATTAAGTGTTATTGCTGATTCTTTATCAGCAATAAAGTATGCTAAAGTTTATCCTGTATGAACTAAACTCCCTAATGGTCGTAGTGTTGCTACTGAATTCAAAACAATAGGTGATTTCCCAAAGTATGGAAATAACGATGATCATGTAGATAAAATTGCTGTAGATATTGTAAAAGAGTTTATGACTGAATTAAAAAAACATAAACCATATCGTAGTAATACCATAACTACATCAATTTTAACTATTACATCTAATGTAATGTATGGAGAATATACAGGTTCAACCCCTGATGGTAGGAAAAAAGGCGCGCCATTTGCTCCAGGAGCAAACCCAATGCATGGTAGAGATCATTCAGGCGCTGTAGCTAGCTTAGCATCTGTAGCAAAGATTCCTTTTAAATATGCAGCTGATGGTATTTCTAACACTTTCTCAATTGTCCCTAATGCTTTAGGTGAAGATGATTCACTAATTATAAATAAAACTAAATTAAGCAAAAAGTCTAAAAGAAAATAAAAATAACTGTATTATTATATTTATATAAACTGGAAAGTAACTAGAAACAACTAGTTGCTTTTTATTTTTACATAACGCTTTTATCTATCATTCTTTAAATTTTTATAAAATTTAAATATTTTTTTGGAAAATCCCTAAAAATTTTCCAATTTAATATTTGGGAGGTATATTTATTATTTATGAAAATAAATAAAAATACTAAAAAAATAAAAGTTACTGAAAGTGACTTCAAAGATTTCAATAAAATTGCTACTATACCAGAACATTTAGAAAAAAGTATGGTATTATATATAACAACATGGCAAGAAGTGCCAGATGATAACCAAAAAGATACAATGACCACTAAACCTCAATGATTTATTGAATTCGAAAATAAACAAGAGCAACGTTGAAATGAACAACAAGAATTTAATCAACAAATTCTTAGTTTAGTTCAATCATTAGTTAAACGTATTGATAACCTAGTTATTAAAAACAATTTGAAAGAATAATTTTTAAACATTACCCATATGACTATTAGGTATGTAAATAACTATTTATAAAGTAAATTAAATAAAACAAAACATCTAATAGTCTAGATGTTTTGTTTATAAAATATTGTTTGTATTAATTAAAACCTTGATGTAGTTCAACCGCTAGGCAATTGGAAATCTTGTGCAGTTTGACTACCGTTATAATAGAATGTACCGGAACTAGCTACATCATTTACTCAATAATCAAAATATATATAATCATAATTACCTGTGTAACCAATTTTTATTGATTTTAAAGATATACAACTTTTAAACATACATTGATAACAACCATCTTTTAAACTTGTTGCAGGTAACTCAGGTGCAGTAGTTAATGCTGAACAGGATGAAAACATCCAAGCATAACAATCTCTTGCTAAATTTGTTGCAGGCAACTCAGACGCAGTAGTTAAAGATGAACATTTATAAAACATAGAAGCATAACAACGTGGTGTTAAAGTTGTTGCAGGTAATTCAGGTGCATTAGTTAATGATGTGCAATTTTCAAACATACCGTAATAACAACTATCTTTTAAAGTTGTGGCAGGCAACTCAGGTGCATTAGTTAATGTTGTGCATTGATAAAACATACCTCTATAACAACTATTTGCTAAATTTGTTGCAGGCAAGAAATCTTCACTAACACTTGTTATTCCAGTTGAGTCGCTAAATAGATCATAAAAACAATAATTGCATGGGATATCAGTGATATCGCCTTCTTCTCCTGAGTTTGCTCCATTATCTAATAATGCCATAATGTTACCAGAGATGGATACGTTACCTGTAAAAGATAAACATGAATAATTTGTATTTGATGTTGATCAACCAGTATGGTTATTACCTTTTAGGTATAATGTTTGGCCTTGAGGAATATTTAATGTTGAGCCATATGTACTTCAGTTAGTGCCATCTGTTGAGCATTTTAAATTAGGGTTGCTTCCTCCTTTATTGACTAATTCAAAAGTTGAGTTTTTATTAGCGGTAATAACTACATAATGGCCTCCTTCACTTACTCAGCCACTAGGTAATTGAAAATCTTGTGCAGTTTGACCACCATTGTAATAAAATGTACCAGAATCAGCAACACCAGATACTCAAGCGTTAAAATATGTAGAATCATAATCACCAGTGTAACCAATTTTAATTCAATTTAATGATGAACAACCATCAAATATTCGACCATAACAACCATTTGCCAAAGTTGTTGCAGGCAACTCAGGTGCAGTGGTTAAAGCTGTACAATTATTAAACATACCATAATAACAATTTTCTGTTAAAGTTGTTGCTGGTAGCAACTCAGAGGCAGTAGTTAATGAAGTACAATTCTGAAACATTCAATCGTAACAATGAGCTGCCAAACGTGTTGCTGGTAAATTAGGTGCAGTAGTTAAATGTGAGCAATTTTTAAACATTGTTCGATAACAATAATCTGCTAAAGTTGTCGCAGGTAACTTAGGTGCAGTAGTTAAAGATGTGCAACCATTAAACATATGTTGATAACAACTAAATGCTAAACTCATTGAAGGTAATTTAGGTGCATTAGTTAATGATGTGCATTGATAAAACATACCATCATAACAATCTTGTTTTAAATTTGTAGCAGGTAAGAAATCTTCATCAACACTTGTTATTCCAGTTGAGTCTCTAAATAGATCATAGAAACAATAATCACATGGAATGTCAGTGATATCTCCTTCTTCTCCTGATTTTGCACCATTATCCAATAATGCCATAACATTTCCTGAGACAGATACATCACCTGCAATGGATAGATATGAATAAACTGAACCTGATGATGACCAACCAGTAGGGTTATTACCTTTTAGGTATAATGTTTGACCTTGATTAATATTTATGGTTGTGCTATAAGTAGTCCATTTAGTACAATCTATTGAATATTGTAAATTTGGATTGTTACCACCAGAATTATCTAAAGTTAATGTTGAGTCAGCATTAGCAGTAAGAACAACACATTGATATTGTTTATTTTCATTTTCTGAACCACAGCTTGTAGATACAGCAGCAATTGTGCCAATTGCTGAAATTCCTAATGTAGGAATTAATATTGATTTTAATAATTTTGTCTTTTCCATATATATATATATATATATATATATTATACAAAAAAATGCAAAAATCTAAAAAAATTAATTTAGCATAATTATTATCGAAGTATACCCCAAAGTGCCCACATAAATAAAAAACTCATTTGAGCTCTTTAATTAAAATTAATTAAACAAAACATTTTTAACTTAAGGAGTCAAATGAACAAATATTATTATAAACATCTTTCAGAATGAGAAAGAAGAAAACTTGAATCATTAATTTGTAATAAGCCTATTTTAAAACCAATATTTGGCATAACTGATCATGGATGAAACATTGTAAACTGAAAATGATTAATTAACATTAATTCACTAGCATTTCAACTAAGAAGAAGCAGAAAGACAATTAAAAGAGAATTGCTAAATGGTAGATACGGGACACTTACTAATGGTATTAGTAAGATTGCATTAACTTTCTCATATTCAGCTGATATTTATAGATTTAACAGAATCAAAAAATACAAATCTAAAAATAAGCAAAAAATAAAGATTCTAAAATTTGAAAAACTTAGAGAATTCATTAAAAATGAACTCAATAACAAACAAAGTCTAAAAGCAATTGCTGGA
>CADCCU010000010.1 GCA_902800015.1 uncultured Ureaplasma sp.
ATTGCTTTCTTTTGCTGATGAACATGATGTCAATAGAGTTGTTACTGCTGTACTTGCAATAATCGCAGTAGCAACTGAAAGAAAAGTTTTAGTTTTTTTGGATGGTTTAATTTTCATATATATATATTAAAATAAAAAACCAAATCAAATAAAGGAAATTTTTAGAGCTATGTTGCAAAAAATTCGTCTAACTTAAATAAATTATGAGTAATGTTGCAAAAAAAAGTTGGTTTTTTGAAAAAAATAGGAATATATACATAAATATACACGTATAAAATTTTGAAGAGTGCTTGAACTATATACTCATAATATAGTTCTATGAAAAAGAAAGTTAAAAATGGCAGCAGATACTGCCCGATTTGTGGGTATATTTTGCAGCGAAAAGGAAAATATAAATTTAAAAATTCTTACAGGTGATATTGCCCTAAATGTCATAAGTACATAAAGGATAATAAAAACAAAAAATTAAAAACCAAATTATGGTTATTCAAATACTTTGAATATCTTACCCATTCAAAGAAAATGTCTGAGTACGGATGCCACGATCAACATTTTGGAGAAACATTAAGATATTTAAAAATAAGAATATCTTTATTCCTGAATCAAAGGATAGACATCTTGTTATCTATCTTGATGGTTTAAGAGTTAACAAGAAGTCATACTTAATAGCAAGCAATAGTAAACATGTTATCGGTTTTTGTTTAGTTGATTATGAATCATCGAACAATTGAAAAAATTTTCTTAAAAATTTTAATGAACCCGAATATATTTGTTTGCGATGGACAAAATGGATTAATTAAAGCAATTAAATTAGTGTGATTTAATGTAAAAATTCAAAGATGTTTATTTCATGTTTGAATGAATGTTAGAAAAAATTAACTTTAAATCGGAAACACAAGCTGGTCAAGAATTATTATGTTTATCTAGAGAACTATTAAAAATTAAATCTATTGAACATGCAAATAATTGACAATCTAAATTCAAAATTTGAAAGGACAAATATTATGAATTTATTAGTCAAAAAAGTGTTAATCCTGAAACTGGTGAAATTTGATTTACACATGCAAGATTAAGATCTGCTACTTTTAATTTGGGAAAACTAATACTAAACAAAACTTTATTTAGTTTTCTTAGTAATAGTGAAGTAAAAAGTATGAACAATGTGCTTGAAGGTGGAATTAACTCACCATTAAGACATTTGCTAAATTGTCATAGAGGTGCAGACTTTACTAGTCAACAAAAAATAGTTGAAATTTATTTGTTAAAAAGAAGTATGTTTTGAAACAAGATTTCTATGCTACTAAATAGTGAAAAACCAACTTTTTTTGCAACATAGCTCGAATTATTCAAGTTTCACTAATACAAAGTATTAGTGGTTAACACAAATATTAGTCAAAAAAAGCAAATTTTTTGAGACTTTACTCTGAAAATTGTTGGTTTATTTAACTAAACTATGCGAACATTTTTTTGGACTTAACTTGACTTCAATTGGAAAAACTCACACAAAAATAACAAGAATTTTCTAGTTATTTTTTTATGCAAATATTAATTAAACTAAATTAATATTTTTCTTTGCTCAACCACTAGGTAATCCAAAATCTTGAGCAGTTTGATCGCCATTATAATAGAATATGCCTGATTCAGCAACATTATTTACTCACGAATTAAAATATTCATCGTTATATTCGCCAGTATAACTAATTTTGATCGTTGCTAATGAAGTACAATAAAAAAATATATAATTATAACACTCATTTGCAAGATTTTTCGAAATTAGATCAGGTGCAACTATTAATGAAGTACAATTAGAAAACATAAATGCATAACATCCATCTGCTAAAGTTGTAGCTGGTAAATTAGGCACAGTTGTTAAAGATGAACAACCGTTAAACATGCTTGCATAACATCAATTTGTTAGATCTGTTGCAGGTAATGCAGGAGCATTAGTTAATGACGAGCAATTTTGGAACATACATTCATAACAATAATCTGCCAAAGCTATTGCTGGTAGTTCAGGTGCAGTAGTTAAAGATGAACAACCAAAAAACATATTACGATAACAATGTGTTGTCAAACTTGTTGCAGGTAAGAAATCTTCATCAACACTTGTTATTCCAGTTGATTCAAAAAATAAATCATAAAAACAATAACTGCATGGAATATAAAATTTTGTATTAGTTCCGTTATCAATCAAGCCCATAACATTACCAGAGATGGATACATCACCAGTAATAGATAAATATGAATAAACTGAATCTGAAGATGATCAACCATCAGGATTATTACCTTTTAGGTATAATGTTTGACCTTGAGGAATATTTAATGTTGAGCCATATGTAGTTCAGTTAGCGCCGTCTATTGAATATTGTAAATTTGGGTTATTTTCACCGTTATTTTTTAATGTCAAAGTTGAGTCCGAATTAGCAGTAATAACTACATGCGGTTTAATTGTTACAACAACGTCACATGTAGCAGTGTGTCCACCGTCATATGTTGTAACAGTAATAGTTGCTGTTCCTTTAGCTACAGCAGTGATTGTACCGTTTGAAACTGTAGCAACACTTGTATTGGTTGAACTTCAAGTAACTGATTTATCAGTAGCATTTTCAGGTAATACAGTTGGAATTAGAATTTCAGTATCATCAATAAATAAAGTTTTAGAATATTTATCTAGTTTAACATCTGTCACATGAATTGAATCTTTCTTTTCTGATCCACAGCTTGTAGATATAGCTGCGACCACACCAATTGCAGTTATTTCTAATGTAGGAACCAGTAAAGTCTTAATAATTTGAGTAAATGTTCAAAAAGTGAGCATTTTTGCTAGAAATCTCTCCAAAAATCTTAATCTAATTCTTCTAAATCTTTTACGGAATTATTAATTGCGTTTTTATCATCAGCACTACCAATACTATTTTTACTATTTTTATCTATACGTACACCATTTTCTTCAAAAAGATTTCGATTTTGGTCGGCCAATTTTGCTTCACCTGCATTAATTAAAGAAACAAGGATATAAGCAAGGACAATTATTGCTACTATTGTAAAAGCAGTTAAAAAAAACATAAACTTATAAGATTCAATAACATCTTTTATATTATTAATAAGATTTTCGTGAGCCACTTTACCACCTAAATATTTAGTTAAATCGCTTTCAGTTTCACCTTTAGTTAATTTGTAATCAGACTCATAATATACTTTTTTATTTCTCACATCACCTTGTGATAAATTATCAAATTCAGATTTACCATCTTCAGAGACAAAATATTTTTCATCAGCGCTTATATTCTTTATTATTTGATAACTAGTTTTTGTAGGGTCTATGCCGTCTAATTTATCATT
>CADCCU010000011.1 GCA_902800015.1 uncultured Ureaplasma sp.
GATATTCCTGTTGAAGAAGGATTGGGAGTAATTCCAAGATATTCCAAAAGGGTTTTGGTGGAACATGATCGTGAAGCTGAAAGAATGCTTCGCGAACGTGGTCAACGCCGTGAAATAGTCTTTGTCAACTGTGAGGGGCTTGTTAAAAATTCCGAGTTCATTGGAGTGATGAAGGAAATCTTAAGCACTCTGGAAACTGCATATGACTATCCTGTAGATATTGAATATACTGTAAATGTCGGTGAGGATGGTTCATTTAACATAAATCTGCTTCAGTGCCGTCCGCTTCAGGTTTCAACAAACAATGAAGCTATTGAAATGCCTGAGGACAAAAATGTTTTCTTCCATATTAAGGAATCCTCAATGGGGATGTCACGCAAAAACAAAATCGACACAATCTGCTATGTCGATCCCCATAAGTATTATGAATATCCCTACGCTCAAAAAAGTTCACTTTCACGGATTATCAGTGAGGTTAATGCCTACTGCAAAAACAATGACAGAACAGCCATTTTGATAGTTCCCGGAAGAATTGGTACGTCTTCTCCTGAACTGGGCATTCCGGTTGTCTTTGCAGACATCAGTCACTTCTCTGCAATTCTTGAGGAATCATACAGTGAAGTCGGCTATATGCCTGAGCTGTCTTTCGGAAGCCATATGTTCCAGGATCTGGTGGAAGCGGAAATATACTATGGGGCACTGTTTGAAAACGATAAAAAAATAGAGTTTAACAGGGATATGATTTATGATTATTCAAATGTGCTGATGGATATCAATCCTAATTTGGATGATGAGATTTATGACATGGTGCAGGTCATAGATTTTGATGAGGACAAAGCGGAATTCTATCATGACATGAACAAGGATGAAACAATGTGTATTTTCAAATAATTGGAAATATTTGAATGTTTAGGGCAGGCGGGTGGGACATATGCCTTTTTATTTGTAATACTTTTTTGCAAAAAAAGATTTTTCAAATAAAAGCTAAAGTATGACAAAATTCCAATGTGACTGATGGCCCTGTTTTTAATCTCTTTTTCCAACGGGGTCATTTTTCACGTTTTTCCTAATTTTTGTGTTGATAAAAAAAATAAATACTAGTTGCCATAAAGTATGAACAGCGATTAAGAAGTGATTAAATATGTTTGAGGCTATTGAAAAATTTGCAGCCAAATCGGTAACGTTAAAAGAAGCTCGTGAGAATGTTGAAAATATATCCTTGGTTAAGGAAATAGGGATTTACATTGTTTTATTTTTAATATTATACTTTTTCATGGTACTTGTTGTAGCTATTGCAGGTTATTGTTTGGGTAATATTGATAATTTCTTAATCTCTTTGTTTTCATTTGCTGTCGTTCCGGTAGGAATATACATATATGCGACTAAAATAGAAAAGCGCAGTTGGAGAAGTATTGGATTTTCTAAAGGCAATGCAATTTCTTCAACTTTAAAAGGAGCATTAATCGGTTTTTCAATGTTTCTGGCTGTTGTGATGATAGGCCTTGCATTGGGACAATTCACTTTCAGCGGCTTTGATTTTTCACAGGCAATTTATGCTCTTCCGTTTTTAGTAGCTTTCACTATTCAATCTTTCGGTGAGGAGATTTACACTAGGGGCTGGACATTGACCTATTTTTCTAAAAGGCATGGCATATTGACTGCAATATTGGCTGCCAACATTATTTTTATCCTTCCTCATTGTTTCAATTTAGGATTCGATCTGCTGTCTATAATTAATATTTTTTTGGTTGGAACAGTATTTGCAGTAATGTTTTTGAGATTTGACAATATCTGGATTTGCGGCGGCGCTCACACAGCATGGAATTTTTCACAAGGGATAATATTTGGATTTAGCGTAAGCGGCGCTCCAACACCTTCATTATTGAAATTCAGCCAAGCTGGTCAAAATATGATTGCGGGAGGTATTTTTGGACCAGAATCCGGTTTGATTGCAACTGGGGTGATAGTCGTTTCACTTATAATTATGAGGTATTATAAAATTTAGGTTTTGAACTTTCAGTTAATGATAACTATTTATTCTATACTTTTAATAATATTAATTAACATTAATGTTTTTTTGTGAGTATTATGAAAAGGATATTGATTATTTTAACAGTGATATTTGCTGCCTCGTTGATGATTGGCAGCGTGAGTGCTGAGGGGATGTTTGATATTTTTACCAGCTCATCTGACAGTACAAATAACGAATCTAATTTTGTAGTCGGGTTTAATCCTGAATTTCCCCCATTCACTTATAAGGATGATAACGGCAGCTATACTGGTTTTGATTTAGAACTGGCACAGGAAGTGGCAAAAAGGAACAACTGGACCCTTGTACCTCAGCCAATAATTGACTGGAACAGCAAACAAGTGGAAATAAACTCCGGCGAATTCGATTGTCTTTGGAGTGAATTTACCATTGACGGCAGAGAATCCGATTATGCCTGGTCTGATGCCTACTTTAACAATTCTCAGGTAATTGTCGTAAAAAATAGTTCCGGAATAAATTCTCCTGACGATTTGAAAGGTAAAAATGTAGAAATTCAAGAAGGAAGTTCTGCATTGCAATCACTTGATGAGCAAAATAAAAGTTTTAAGGACACTTTCGCAAAACTGACTGAAATAAAAGACTATAATACTGGATTTATGGATTTGGAATCCGGTGCCTGTGATGCATTAATTATTGATGTTGGAATGGCAAATTATCATGTCAGCGGAAAGTATTCAGACAAAGGCTTTAAAATCATTGATGAGCCGGTATCCCATGAAAAGTATGGTGTCGGATTTAAGAAAGACAACACTGAACTGAGAGACAAGGTTCAAAAGACTTTGGATGATATGTTTAAGGATGGAACCGTTGACAAAATTGCTCAAAAATATGATGAATACGATATTTCCGATGGATTAATCCGCAAGTGAGTAATGCGGATTAAATTTTTATCTTTAAAATGCAAGAATACCACAACTTCTGCAAGTTGTGGATGAATTGCACTATTGGGTGTGCTGTCTTTTTTAATTAATTTTATTGTGTTTTATTTTATTTTGCGTTTTTTTGGGGCTATTTTATGTCATGAATTTTTATTCAGTATACTTTTTTGTTATTGGATTATTAAATAATTGCTTTGGGTATGAAAAATTGTTTTGATTTTGAAAAATTGCTCTGAGTTCGTTATTCGATTACTTTTCAAATGCTCTCTCTCATTTTTTATATATGGGTAATTATAAATGAGATATTATTCAATTAAGTAGATGTTTTTTCATTTTTTTTTAGATATGAATGAAAATGGTATATAATGATGGACTGGGGATGAGATTTATGGGTGAGTATATTCGAGGTGTGGTTGTTAAGCTTCATTTAACTCTTGAACAAGAAATTCTGTTTAAACAAAACTATGGTTGTACTCGTAAAACCCGTAATGAACTTTTAAATAAATATAAAGCCAAATATGGTGATTCTAATAAAATTCCAACTAAAAATGAGTTAAATCAATTTTTAAACGAATCTAAAAAAGAGTTACCATACTTGATGGAAACAGAGTCCACCAGTCTTCAACAGGCACGGGATGATTTGCATAAAGCTTTCAAAAACAGTTTTAAAAGCAAAAGGCATAATCCTCCAAAATTTCACTCTAAAAAGAAAACACGACCTAGCTTCAGACAAACTATCCGAAAAGACAAAAGACCAGTAGAAAAAAACACACTAACTTTAAGAAAACACGGAAAAGTAACCTTCAGCACAAGCGTAGAATACCTGGATTTATTAAACAGTCCAGACACCAAATTCAACAACATCACAGTATATTATGACGGATTAAACCACTATGCATCATTCAACAT
>CADCCU010000012.1 GCA_902800015.1 uncultured Ureaplasma sp.
CTAGCGGCCAGCGGAATGATGATTAATGGTGTTCTTCTTTCTGATATCCTTTACCGAGCTGGAAAAATATCTTTATCTGGCGGGTCTGTTTCATTATCAGGCAAAGCAAAAACAAAAGGTGAAGACTCAAAACAATGAAAATTAATTGTAGATGGTAATGAGATAAAAAATGAAGATATTAGTTGAAAACTGGTTTCTGCAACAACCGCTAATTTACCCGACTCTATAAGAATTAATGATGGCGTTGTCTCATGAACAGATCAAATTGAAGCTGGCACATATCAATTTTATGTGTTGGCTATTTACAAGGAAACAAAAATGCAATCACCTTTAGTCACCTTAACTATTTCTTCTTCTAAACAATCAGAAAATACTGGAAATCTTAATTATGCTATAAAAGATGCATTATATGATGAAGATACAATTGATCAAAAATTGATTGATTTTGTTAATAATGTTAAATTTAGTTTAGATTACACTGAAAATGATTATGATACTGATAAAGATGGCAAAAAAGGTGAAATCCTTATCAACAACATCATCATCGGTTATAAAAATTCTAAAAATACATTTAAAGCTTCTAACGCAATTAATGAAGCTATCAGTGGTGCAATAAATAATGATTCTGGTATGACAACAAAATGAAGTAAAAATCTTTGATCAAATATAAGGGATAGATATAATGTTGTTGTTTCTGCAGTCGGTCTAAAAAAATTGAAAGAGATTACTGTCTCTGAAATTGAAAGCGTTGATAATGCTAAGTTAACTTATCTGGTTGTTCATAGCATCTCATTGACACTAGTTGGAGCTTTGACCGCTTTGGTTATTTTTGAAGCAATTATAAAGGGTTTAACAACAGAGTGAAAGTTTATTTTAGCTGCAGTTATTGGTTTTATACTTATTGCAACTTTATTATGAGCGATTTTAGATATACTTGATATAATGGGTTCATCAAGAGAAAATCTTAATGATAAATTAGACAGCATAGACTCTACAAAAACTAGTTATCAAATAATAAAAAATATCGATAACGATGAAAAATATTTTGTCTCTGAAGATGGTAAAGCTGAATTTGATAAGTTATCAATAGATGATGTGAGAAATAAGAAAGTATATTATGAGTCTGGTTACAAATTAACTAAAGGTGAAACTGAAAGCGATTTAACTAAATATTTAGGTGGTAAAGCGGATCACGAAAATCTTATTAATAATATAAAAGATGTTCTTAAATCTTATAAATTAATGTTTCTATTAACTGCTCTTACAGTAGTAGTAGCAATTGTCATCGTTTATATCTTTTTTTCTTTGATGAATGCAAATAAAGCAAAATTAGCTGAAGAAAATCGAGAACTTTTTATGCAAGGTAAAAATGAAGAAAATCCGAAATTGGACGACGAACAAGCATTTAGTGGTTCTGATGAATCTTTAGATGATAGTGATGTTTTAGTTTAATTTGGAGATAATTTCTAGTAAAAAATGCCCACTTTTTGCACATTTACTCAAATTATTAAGACTTTACTGGTTCCTACATTAGAAATAACTGCAATTGGTGCTGTCGCAGCTATATCAACAAGTTGTGGATCAGAAAAGAAAGATTTAATTCATGTTACAGATGTTAGACTAAATAAACATTCTACAACTTTATTTATTGACGATACTGAAACTCTAATTCCAACTGTATTACCTGAATATGCAACTGATAAGTCAGTTGCTTAAACTTCAAGCGACACAAATGTGCTATTGTAGATAGTAACGGGACAATTACTGCAGTAGGATTAGGCAATGCGGCTATTACTGTTACAACACATGACGGTGGATACACTGCTACATGTGATGTTGTTGTAATAATTAAACAGTATGTAGTTATTATTGCTAATGCGAACTCTCAGCTTTGACATTAAAAAATAACGGTGAAAATAACCCAAATTTACAATATTCAATAGACGGCGCTAGCTGATCTACATATGATACAACAATTAATATTGGTCGAGATCAAACATTATACTTAAAAGGAGACAATCCTGATGGTTGATCGCATTCAATCACAAAATATTCAAATTTTACTATTACAGGCGATGTATATCTTAGCGGTAATGTTATGGGTTTGATTGATAACGGAACTAATACAAAATTTTATATTCCATGCGATTATTGTTTTTATAAATTATTTGAAGGTTCAGCTGGAATAACAAGTGTTAGTGAAGATTTCTTACCTGCAGCAAATTTAAAAATAAGTTGTTATGACGGTATGTTTTATCAATGCACATCATTAACTAATGCACCTAAATTACCTTCAATGAATTTAACAGAAAATTGTTATAGAAAAATGTTTATGGTTGCGCTTCTTGAGTAATGTTGCAAAAAAAGTTGGTTTTTTGAAAAAAATAGGAATATATATAAATATACACGTATAAAATTTTAAAGAGTATTTGAACTATATACTCATAATATAGTTCTATGGAAATGAAATTAAGAAACGGCAATGGATATTGTCAAAAATGTTGTCACAAATTGCAGAAATATGGGTTATGCAAAAACGGTAGTCAAAAATAATATTGCCCACATTGCCACAATTACATAAAAATTGATAAAAATCATAAAAAGAAACAAAAAACCAAATTATGGTTATTCAAATAAATATCTTACCCATTCAAAGAAAATGTCTGAGTATGGTTATCATAGATCGACATTTTGAAGAAATACTAAGATATTTAAAAATAAGAATATCTTTATTCCTGAATCAAGAGATACACATCTAGTTATCTATCTTGATGATCTAAGAGTTAACAAGAAGACATACTTAATAGCAAGCAATGGTAAATATGTTATCAGTTTTTGTTTAGTTGATTATGAATCATCAAACAATTGAAGAAATTTTCTTAAAAACTTTAATGAACCCAAATATGTTGTTTGCGATGGACAAAATGGAT
>CADCCU010000013.1 GCA_902800015.1 uncultured Ureaplasma sp.
TCTATTGAACATGCAAATAATTGACAATCTAAATTCAAAATTTGAAAGGACAAATATTATGAATTTATTAGTCAAAAAAAGCGTTAATCCTGAAACTGGTGAAATTTGATTTACACAAGCAAGATTAAGATCAGCAGCTTTTAATCTAGGTAAATTAATTCTAAATAAAACGTTATTTAATTTTCTTAATAATTGTGAAGTAAAGAGTATGAATAATATTCTTGATGGTGGAATTAATTCTCCTATGAGACACTTATTAAATTGCCATAGAGGTACAAACTTTACTAAATAGTTGAAATTTATTTGTTAAAAAGAAGTATGTTTTGAAACAAGATTTCTATGCTACTAAATAGTGAAAAACCAACTTTTTTTTGCAACATAGCTCGAAACTTAAATAATTCACCTAACTTATACTAATATGGGGTTAAGTTATGGTCAATTATTGGAGAAAAAGGTACAAAATTTGTGGTGATAAATTAACCAAAAAAGGTTTTGATAAAACCAATAATCAGATTTGATATTGTAAGCATTGTCACAGACATTATGTTTTTAAAAGAAAAGATATTCATGAAAGATTATGGATTTATAGATACATAGATTTTCTTTTAGAAAATAAAAAAAATAAAAGATTTTAATGTTAGTAAATCAACATTTTATAGAAAGATAAGTAAATTTAGGAACACGAATATATTTTTACCAGAAGATAGGCAACAATATGATTAAATATTTGTTGATGCTTTATGGTTGAAAAGGAAATGTTGCTATTTAATAGCAGGAACAATTGGTTTTGCTAAATATGATTCAGAATGTTTTGATTCATGATTAGATTTCTTGAAAAATTTAAACCACCAAAATATGTTATATGTGATGGACAAAATGGTCTACACTGGTGGTATTAAGCTTTCGCTAAATACACCGGCTCAAAACATAGTCCACTTAACTTGTAGTCTCTCATATTGTAATCCCAAGTCTTGAAAAAAACCATCTTTATTAAGCCAAGTGTTTTGTCGCTTAAGTCCATCTTTATTTAAATCATCTAAAGTTCGTAAATGATTTGAATATGCTTTACTTGCGCAGCATAATATTAAGTAGATCAAAAACCTTAACAGAAAACTAGATAATACAGCCAGCAAATATAATCACTTAAAACCATCACTAACATTTTTTAAATCTTTGCAAAATTCATTACAGTTTTTCTTACCATCATAAAATTCCTCTATATCACTTTCACTTTCTGATCCATCTGAACCTTTTTTTGTTAATCTGTAACCAGACTCATAATATGCTTTCTTATTTCTCATATCATTCATTGATAACTTATCAAATTCAGCTTTACCATCTTCAGAGACAAAATATTTTTCATCAGTGTTTATATTCTTTATTATTCTACAAGATGATTGCTTTTTAGGATCAAATTTATCTAACTTATTAAGAAGTTCTTCGTTTGGTCTATCCATTTCTACATATATTGCAATTATTGATCCTATGATTGCTAACACAAATATCAAACAAACAACAAGCATAAAAGACCTAATAAAATCAAACGATGATTTATGAGAAGCACACATTAAAAGAATAAGTAAAGTAACATACATAGCAGCAATACAAGCAGCAAATGTTGCCTGCATAATATAAAAAGTTTGTATAGTGCTACTGATTGTGTCATGAACAGAATTAATAGATTCTTTCAATTCTTTTACATCAGTATTAGAAACGAGAATATCATAATTTAACTTTATATGTGTCCAAAGACTGTCAGAAAATCTTTTTGTCATACCAGAATCATTATTTATTGCACCACTGATAGCTTCATTAATTGCGTTAGAAGCTTTAAATGTATTTTTAGAATTTTTATAACCAATGGTAAAATCATCTACATTGATCTCACATTTTTTATGGTCTTCTCTTTCAGTATCATAATCATTTTCAGTGTAATCTAAACTAAATTTAACATTATTAACAAAATCAATTAATTTTTGATCAATTGTATCTTCATCATATAATGCATCTTTTATAGCATAATTAAGATTTCCAGTATTTTCTGATTGTTTAGAAGAAGAAATAGTTAAAGTGATTAAAGGTGTTTGTATTTTTGTTTCTTTGTAAATAGCCAACACATAAAATTGATATGTGCCAGCTTCAATTTGATCTGTTCATGACACAACGCCATCATTAATTCTTATAGAGTCGGGTAAATTAGCGGTTGTTGCAGAAACCAGTTTTCAACTAATATCTTCATTTTTTATCACATTACCATCTACAATTAATTTTAATTCTTTTGAGTCTTCACCTTTTGTTTTTGCTTTGCTTGATAATGAAACAGACCCGCCAGATAAAGATATTTTTCCAGCTCGGTAAAGGATATCAGAAAGAAGAACACCATTAATCATCATTCCGCTGGCCGCTAG
>CADCCU010000014.1 GCA_902800015.1 uncultured Ureaplasma sp.
AAAAATAAGCAAAAAATAAAGATTCTAAAATTTGAAAAACTTAGAGAATTCATTAAAAATGAACTCAATAACAAACAAAGTCTAAAAGCAATTGCTGGAAAAAGTAAATTAGCTTATCTTAATGGTGAAATTGAACAACATATTTCAGTTATGACATTGTATTCATACATTAATAATGAAAACATTTTGTTCATCAATCATAGTCATTTAAAACGAAAGCGAAAACATAAATATCGGACTAGAAACTATTGTAAAAGACAAAATGGTATTTCAATTTCTGAAAAACCAGAATGCATTAATCAAAACAAAGAATTTGGTCATTGAGAAATGGATTTAGTCATAGGTAATAAAAAGAGCAATGTTAATTTATTAACATTGTATGAAAGAAAATCAAAGATTGGTATGGCAATAAAATATATGGTAAAGAAGCTAAAACCATCACCAAACCACTAAGATATTTGCAAAGTGTTGACAAATTAATTTATGGTGTAAATATCAAGTCAATTACAACTGATAACGGTTCAGAGTTTTATGATTGAAAAAGATTTAAAAGATCAATATATAACGCAAAAGACGATATTGATGTATATTTTTGCCATTCGTATGCTTCATGAGAAAAAGGTGGTGTTGAAAATTTCAATAAACTAATTCGGACTACTTATCCTAAAGGTTTTGATTTTTTACAATATCGCAAGATAAAATTGATAATGAAATTAAAAAAATTAATGAGATTTATCGGGAAACTTTAGGATTCCATTCAACAATGGAAAGATATAATGAATTAAGTTTAATTAATTGGGCACTTTAAACTATGTTTCGCAGGTTTTTTGAAATAAATTGGAAAAGTATATATTTTTAATCCTTAAAACATTTTATTAATAGGTTCTGAAAAAACTTTTCTGCAAATAATTCATTTGTTTTATTATTTTTGTGACAACGACCACAAATGATATAACACTACAAATTATAAGCGTATCATAATGTTGCTGCATCAATTTAAATTTTAATAAACTATATAAGAACTAAAACTATTGATTTTTAAATCATCAAATAAAATTGCATCTAGCAATTGGGCTACCTTTGTTGTTCTCGTTTATTGTAAACAAATTATGTCTATAATCAGAATCCTCAGGCATGGTTCCGTTTGTTATAAATTCTATATGAATGTTATATAAGATGTATGCAGTTGGTATTGTTTTATCATCGATTATCACATCTGTAGGAATCGCCTGCTTTGTAACAGTTATATCTACATGTTCTAAAACATCATGTTGTATATCAACAATCTCAAAATCTGACATTAAAAAATTGCCAGGTTCACTAACTAGAGAGATATCACAAGGTGTCAATGAATTTAAACTATTAACATCTGTCGCATGAAAATAACAACTATATGTATTTGATGCTTCATCAAAATTAATGATAATCTTATCCCTATATTCCTCTTGCTTTTCAGAAGGTATTTTGAATTGATCATTTGGTGCTGTTGGGTAATTTCATGAGTTGATAGGAATTATTAAATAAACATTAGAATCACATTCAAATGTCACTTTAATTTTTGCTTTATTATAAAGAACACCAAAAGCATCAAATACTAATGGCGTTTCAGTTTGATCAACTCAATCATTAGTATTATAAACAAAAATTTGACTATATGATTCGTCAGGAGAATCAAATACTAATTCATATTTAATTTTTTTTGAGATATATGTGGAAGCTGATTCTGAAAAGATTGGTTCAAAATTAATTTTATTTTGTTCATATGTCGTAGACAAAATAGCAACATCTAAAGAAGTAGTTGCATAATATTGTGTTTTCCCATACTCGTCTTGTTTAACACCAAGTTCAATGTCCATATTTTGCATACAGAATGGATTATAATATGTTATTTTATTGTCTACAAATCCATTAATATAGCTAGATGTAGTAATTAACAAACTGATTTCATTAGTCTTAACTTCTTTATCATTGTAAGTGGCAACTACATAAAATTGATATGTGCCAGCTTCAATTTGATCTGTTCA